>PBSU01000060.1 GCA_002726415.1 Acidiferrobacteraceae bacterium
ATTCCCAGCAGCCAGATAAGCTCTCGCGGATTGCGATGCGAGCCATACAGCATGGCCCGAAACATGTGCAGGTACACCATCAGAAAAAACATCGATGACCCTACGCCGTGCAGGTAGCGGATGAACCAGCCCGCTGGTACATCGCGCATGATGTATTCGACTGAGGCGAACGCCAGGTCAGAATCAGGTTTGTAATGCATCGTCAGGATAATCCCGGTGACGATCTGCAGCACCAGCACCACCAGCGCCAGTGAACCGAAGTAATACCAGATATTGAAGTTTTTCGGCGCGTAGTACTGCGCCATGTGCTCCTGCCAGACTTTGGTCAGCGGAAAGCGATCGTCTATCCAGTTGAGCAAACTCATGCTGTCGCCTCCGTTTCGTCGACACCGATGATGATGCGGTTGTCGGAAACATAGGAGTGCGGTGGGACTTCCAGGTTAGTCGGTGCCGGCACGCTCTTATAAACCCGGCCGGACAGATCAAACTTTGAACCATGGCAAGGACAGAAAAAGCCCCCGACCCAATCATCACCGAGGCCAGATGCCGCGCCCTTGTCAAAATTCTTACTCGGTGCGCAACCCAGATGGGTACAGACCCCGAGTACCACGAGAACATCGGGGCGGATCGAGCGGTGTGCATTACGTGCGTAAACAGGCTGTTGTTCAAGCACGTTGGAATCCGGATCTGCCAACTCTTCGACGATCTCAGCCAAATCGGAAAGCATGGTCTCGTCACGGCGCAATATCCATACCGGCTTACCGCGCCACTCGACCACCTTCATCTGTCCTGGGGCCAAGTCATCAATATCCACCTCGACCGGGGCGCCGGCCGCCCGCGCCCGAGCACTGGGTTTCATGCTAGCCACCAGCGGCACAGCCAGAGCAGCAGCGCCGGCAAGGCCAACGCCCGTGGTCACAGTGGTAAGCAGGCGACGCCTGCTGTTGTTAACGCCGTCAGTCATGAAAATCCTCTTGCTTAAATCACCAGAAGTGTCCTACTGAGATCGCAGGCACAGGCTGAAAAGAGGCGGGATTATAACAAATCAGGCCGTTTACTCGCCCAAGTGCGCGCACTTTTTGAGATTAACCCCCCTCGAGAACCGCCCTCTCCAATGCCGCTAAACGCGATGGGTAAGCAAAGGGGTCGCGCCCGAGTGTGTCATAGGCCCGATCCAGTGCAGCCCGGGCCGTGCTGGCCAATTTCAGATCATTTTGCGTGCGTGCCAGTTGCAAGCTGACGCTGGCGAGTACAGCATCTGGCGCCGGCAAGGCATCATCGCGAAAGATTTCGCGTAATTGGGAACCTTTGAGCAGGTCGCCGACCCCAAGGCGCCAACCGTTGGCTGTGTGAAAGTCTCTCCAGCCTGCCTTGGCCACTTCGGTGGCGAATTCCAGATCCGCTGGATCACCAGACCAGCGGGCATATGCCAGCAACGCCCGTGCCAGATAGGCGTAGTCCCCGATTGACGTCGTCCCGAGCGGTGCAGTCCCGGTCACAGCACGAAAAAGAACCGAGCCCTGCCACAGCACTTCTTCTATATAGCGTTTAATCCCTCGAGCTATCTCTTCGTACTCGGGCGCCCCGGTTTTGGCCAGTCCAGCAACAAACGCCTCCAGGGCGAGGGCATTCCAACCCGCCAGCAGTTTGTTATCTACCGGGAGCATCCGGGTCGCCCGCAGGGCACGCAGTTTGGTCAGGCCACTGGCCAACCTGTTGTGGGTCTGGGCTACTGACCACCCCAATCGATTTGCGACCGCTTCCAGGGGCAACCGATGGACCAGCAGGTAGCCAAAATCAAAGGTAGCCGGCCCCTCAAGTGACCACGCCTCGCGCAAGGCCTGAAATTCCTCTGGATGCAACGTGCGCTGCAGCACTTCCCGATCGAACAGGTAATAGGCGCCTTCGCGACCCTGGGCATCAATGGCTGACAGCGAGGCGACCATCGCACCCGACTCACTGCGCATGTGCCCAGCCATGAAGTCCAGAACCCCGAGCCCAACATCGACATAATCATCGCGACGCAACACCTCACCCGCTCTTAAGAACAACAGCGCAAGTTGCGCATTGTCATAGAGCATCTTCTCGAAATGTGGCTGACGCCACCCGGGATCCACGGTATAACGGAAGAAACCTCCGTCGACATGATCATACAGACCGCGCTGCGCCATGGCATCGAGCGTGCTCTCGAGCACTTCACGCACGGGTGTACCCAAGCGTCGCTGGTAACGGTCCAGCAAGTATTGCAGCTGTGGCACGTGAGGAAAGCGGGACTGATTGCCAAAACCGCCTTCGATCGTATTGGCCAAGCCCAGCGCCATCTGCTCAAAAGCCTCGCCCAACGACGTAATCTGGGCCGGGTCAATCTCTCCCTTGCTATCAGGAAACCCGCCGGGACCACTGTGCCGGGCGATCGTAGCGAAGTGCTGCGAATCTTCACGCCACAAGGCTTGCAGACGGGCGATGGCCTGAGTGAATGAGTCCGGTGGCAGATACAAGACCGCGTACAGGGGGTACCCCTCAGGGGTTATAAAGACATTCAGCGGCCACCCGCCACGACCCTGGGTCTGTTGGACAAAACTCATCAGCGACTGGTCCAGAGCCGGCTGAAGTTCGCGATCAACCTTGACCGGCAGAAAATCCCGATTCAGCATCTGCGCAATCTGCGGATCACGGTAACTCTCACGCTGCATCACATGGCACCAATGACATGAGAAGTAACCCACCGAAACAAAGATCAGTTTGTTTTCTTCCCGAGCCTGCTCGAATACCGACTGACCCCAGACCTGCCACGCCACTGGATCATCGCCATGCAACGCGAGGTAGGGTGATGGATGCCCCGCCAACTGGTTGGTCAGCGCCTGCGTCTGGGCTGTCAGTGCCAGCCACAGGCAGGCAACGCCCAGTATTCTTCTCATGACCCCAGTCCGGCATGGCGCAGCAGGGCGTCGACTGAAGGGGCACGTCCAAGAAACGCCGTGAAATTATCCAACGGGTCATCAACACCCCCGCTTTCCAGTACCAGGTGCAGAAAATCACGGCCACTGTGCGGGTCAAATATCCCTGCCTCTTCAAAACGACTGAAAGCGTCGGCCGAGAGCACCTCTGCCCACTTGTAGCTGTAGTATCCCGCCGCATATCCGCCGGCGAAGATATGCGAGAAACTGTTCTGGAAGCGATTCCACGCGGGAGGTTGGATAACGGCAATACGCTGGCGCACCTCGTCGAGTTGCTGTTGAATGGCCCGCGCTGTAGGCACCGACCCTGGGCCGTGCAACGCCATATCGAAAACCGCAAACTCCACTTGGCGCAACATCTGCAAAGCACTTTGAAAATTGCGCGCACCGCGCAACCGTTCAAGCAGGTCTGTCGGTAGTGCCGCCCCGCTCTGGTAGTGACCTGAAATCTCGAGCAGCGCCTCGGGTTCCCAGCACCAGTTCTCCAGAAACTGGCTCGGCAATTCCACCGCATCCCAGGGAACACCGTTGATGCCGGCAACAGCCGGCTCGTCGACCTGGGTCAGCAGGTGGTGCAGACCATGGCCAAACTCATGAAACAGCGTGACCACGTCGTCGTGAGCCAGCAGTGAGGGCTTATTACCCACCGGGGGGCTGAAATTGCAGGTGAGAAAGGCAACGGGGGCCTGGACCGTGCCATCGGCCCGACGCCGCCGACCCATACAGTCTGCCATCCAGGCACCCCCGCGCTTGTGGACGCGGGCGTAAAGATCCAGAAAAAAACAGCCCCGCACGCTGCCGTTGGCATCTAACAGTTCAAAAAACTGTACATCATCGTGCCAAAGTTCTTTGCACTCAGCCTCGCGAATACGGACCCGGAAAAGTTTTTCAGTCACCCCGAAAAGACCCTGCAGTACCTTGGGTAGTGGAAAGTAGGGCCGAACCTGTTCATCAGTAAACGCAAATCTCGACTGCTTGAGCTTCTCCGAATAGTAGGGAATATCCCAGGCCTGTAAATTATCCTCGCCATGCACGGATGCACCGAACACGTGCAGTTCTTCCAGTTCATGCTGCGCGGCCGCGTACGCGCAAGCGCTGAGTCGGTCCAGAAAGTCGCTCACCTCCTGGGTAGAGCGGGCCATGCGATCCTCCAACGCATACTCGGCGTAGCTCGCAAAACCCAACAACTGGGCCATCTCGGTGCGCAACGCCAGAATCTGGACCATCAGGGTGGCGTTGTCGAAAGACCCCCCGTCAGGGCCGACATCACTGGCTCGGGTGACATAAGCCTCGTACATCTTTTCGCGCAGCGGACGATGATCAGCGAACATCATGAAGGGCAGGTAGGACGGCGCCTGAAGCGAGAACCGCCAGCCAGGGAGCCCCGCCGCCTGTGCGGTTTCCCGAGCAAGTTCAACTGCGCTATCGGGCAGTCCGGCAAGGTCCGCTGCATCATCCAGATCCAGGTACCAGTGATCAGTCGCATCCAGCAGGTTCTGCTCAAAACGGTTAGACAAGGTTGTCAGCTCGGTCACGATTTCGCGGAATCGTTCGCGCGAAGCCCCTTCGAGCTCAGCGCCGGCGAGACGAAAATCGCGCAACGCATTGTGCACCACCCGGCGTTGTGCCGGTGACAGCGAGGCGAACGCTCTGGCACTGGCGATCTGCTGGTATCCACGATAAAGAGCCCGGTTTTGCCCAACCTCGCTGTGAAATGCGCTCAGCTTTGGCAGGCAGGCATCAACCGCAGCGCGCAAAGCCTTGCTGTCACGCACCGCATTGAGATGCGACACCGGGGCCCAGACCCGTTCCAATTCTTCCTCCATTTCCTGCAGCGGCTGGGCAAAGGAATCCCAGCATGCTTCTTTGGCGCCCGATTCCAGTACCTGAATCTGTGCGCGATTGCGCAACAGCACCGCATCAAGCGCCGGCTCTACCACAGCGGCTTCGATATCACAAAATCGTGGCAGACCACCCAGATCCAGCAAGGGGTTGTCGGAAAAGATAGGGTCTTTAGGGCTCATCGGTTAATCTCAGGCAGCAAAGACAGCGCCAATACCAGGGCCACCCCTGATAACGGCAACTGCCCAATTCGGTGCAATTACTCTATCATTGCCGCGGCCCAACAGGCGCGAATCTCATGATCTTTGGACCTTGACAACATGACAACACATTTTGATTTCCTGGTCATTGGCGGCGGCAGTGGCGGCATAGCCGGCGCACGACGCGCAGCACAGTACGGGGCGCGCACGGCACTGGTGGAGGCTCAACAACTTGGCGGCACCTGCGTCAATGTGGGCTGTGTGCCCAAAAAAATCATGTGGAATGCCGCACACCTTGCCGATGCGTTGGCGATAGCTGATGACTACGGCTTCTCCCTGGCCGATACTGCCTTCAACTGGGCTTCGCTGAAAGACGCCCGGGATGCGTTTGTCTCAAGGCTGAATGGCATCTACCAGCGTAACCTCGAGTCATCTGGGGTATCGCTTTATACCGGTTGGG
Source organism: Acidiferrobacteraceae bacterium (assembly GCA_002726415.1). GTDB lineage: Bacteria > Pseudomonadota > Gammaproteobacteria > Arenicellales > UBA868 > UBA868. The sequence goes on from PBSU01000060.1 coordinate 5,460, forward strand.
CACAGTTCGAATCTGCCTCGCGGGTACGGATCGGGGACACCTGCCTGAGCGCTGACCACATCCTGATTGCAACGGGTGGCCGGCCGATGGCGCTGCAAATCCCCGGAGCAGAAATGGCCATTACCAGCGATGGCTTCTTTAGCCTTTCCCAGCAACCCCGGCGCCCCCTGATCATCGGTGCCGGGTATATTGCGACCGAACTCGCCGGGGTATTCAACGCGCTGGGCTCCGAGGTGACCATGGCGCTGCGAAAAGATATTCTGCTGCGCGGGTTTGACACCATGCTGCAAGAGACTGTCATGGATGAGATGCAGTCTGCTGGGATTAACATCCTGTCCTGTGTGCAAATGGAAGCTATTGTTCCGCAGGAAAACAACCTGCTGGCGGTGCGCCGTCACGACGGTGAAGAGATACGCGGGATCGATTGCATCATCACGGCGATCGGGCGCGATCCGGCGAGCGATGGACTGGGTCTGGACACAGCAGGCATTAAACCGGATGACGCAGGCTACCTGCGTACAGACGAGTGGCAGAACACCGCGGTACCGGGCATTTATGCCGTCGGTGATGTTACCGGACGCCAGGCCCTGACCCCAGTCGCGATCGCGGCAGCACGACGTCTGTCAGATCGGCTTTTCGGTGGCCAGGCACAGGCACGACTGGACTACCAGAATATCCCGAGTGTGGTGTTCTCCCATCCTCCTATCGGTACCGTCGGACTGACTGAAGATGAGGCCCGGGAAACCTACGGTCATGACAATGTCAAGATTTACCAGAATCGCTTTACCGACCTTTACTACTCAGTGGCCCGTCATCGGCTGCCAACTATCGTCAAGCTGGTGGTCACAGGAGCCCAGGAAAAAGTGGTCGGCTGCCACGTGATCGGCCGCGGTGCAGACGAAATGATCCAGGGCTTCGCGGTTGCGATCAAGATGGGTGCGACCAAGGCCGATCTGGACAACACAGTAGCCATCCACCCCACCGCAGCTGAGGAACTGGTTACCCTGCGGTGAAACCGGTCCGACCCCGCCTGGGCATCAGCAGTTGCCTGTTGGGCGAGCCCGTACGCTATGACGGCAGCCATAAGCGTGACCGATGGATTAGCGCCACCCTGGCAAATTACGTGGACTTTGTTCCCCTGTGCCCAGAAATGGCAATCGGACTGGGCGCCCCCAGGCCACCGATTCGCATCTTTGGCGACCTCGGTAACGAACGCGTCATCGGCGCTGATGACCCCAAGCTGGATGTGACCGAAGCGCTCGAAACCCACGCCCGAATAATGGCAGGCAAATTACCTGACATCAGCGGGTATATCTTCAAACACGGTTCGCCCAGTTGTGGCATGGCAAAAGTCCGGCGCTATCCAACCAACGACGCGCCACCGAATCGTGACGCACAGGGGCGTTATGCCGGTGTACTGATGGAAGCCCTACCCCTGCTGCCCACTGAGGAAGAAGGCCGATTGAATGATCCAGCATTGCGCGACAACTTCATTGAGCGGGTTTTTACCTACCAGCGCTGGCAACAACTGATCCGCGGCGGGATCACCCCCCAGGGGCTGGTCGATTTTCACACCCAGCACAAGTACCTGATCATGGCGCACGGCGTGGTGCCCTACCGCGTTCTGGGTCGCCTGGTATCCCAGGCTGGCGCAACACCGCTGACAGAAACCGCAACAAGTTACATCACCCGGCTGATGCCAGCGCTGAAAAAACCAGCCAGTCGTAAAGGCCATGCCAACGTGTTGGAACATCTTCAGGGCTTTTTAAAGAAAAACATCAATCGCGCTGATAAACAGGAAATGGCTGAACTGATTCAACGCTACCGTCGTGGTCAGGTGCCATTGGTCGTACCTCTAACACTGCTTAAACACCACCTGCGCAAACACCCTCACGACTGGGTGGCCAACCAGGTCTACCTGGAACCACACCCCTCGGAAATGATGCTGAGAAATAGGGTGTAGGCGCCGGGATCATGTGGTCCTTTACAATGGGCAGATAGCAATTTCAGGAGTTTAAAAGATGGCGTGGTGGGGCAAACTGATTGGTGGGGCATTGGGCTTCATGATGGGGGGGCCACTGGGCGCGCTGCTCGGCGGCAGTATCGGTCACCAATTTGATAGCGGCATGGGGCGGGCAGGTGCCGGTGGCTTTGGCAGCGGCGATCAGGAGCGCGTCCAGGCGGCATTTTTCACCGCGACCTTTTCGGTGATGGGCCACCTGGCCAAGGCCGATGGCCGAGTTTCTGAACACGAGATTCAGGCAGCCCGCAGCCTGATGCATCAGATGCAACTGAACGAAGCTCAGCAGGAAACGGCTATTGAACTGTTCGAGCGGGGCAAAGACCCCGATTTTCCCCTGGACGCCGTGCTGCGCCAGTTTCGCGACGAATGCCACCGGCGCACAACCCTGGTGCGCATGTTCCTTGAGATACAGGTGCAGGCAGCGCTGGCGGATGGCCGTATGGACCCCGCGGAAAACCAGATTCTCCAGCATGTGGGAGATGTTCTGGGTTTTGACAGGGCACAGATCGAGCAACTGGTTAATTTCGTTACCGGTGCCGCAAGCGGACACAGGCCCGGCCAGGTCGTACAACCAATCGAAGACGCTTACAAGGTGCTGGGCGTTACCGCTGGTGCGACCGACGCCGAGGTCAAAAAAGCCTACCGTCGACTCACCAACCAACATCACCCCGACAAGCTGGTTGCCAAGGGAATGCCCGAGGAGATGATCCAACTTGCCAATGAGAAAACCCAGGAAATCCGCAGCGCCTGGGAGCGGGTGCGTGATCACCGTGTGGCCCAACACTAACTCGCTTAAAACCCTGTGTTGAGTCTGGTTCGATGAATCTTTCGCGACTGCTGGCGGAACGTGCCGCCAACGATCAACCGCTACGCATCGCTCTGATCGGCTGTGGCAAATTCGCCACCATGTATCTGACTCAGGCCCGCCTGACCCCCGGCATACACGTCGTCGGTATTGCAGATCTTGATCTGGGCCGGGCCCGCAAAAATCTAGGTGCTGCAGGATGGCCACAAGCGCAGTTCAGTGCACCCACGATTGATGCCGCACTGGCCAGCGGCGGTACCTGCCTGAGCGAAAATGCGTCAACGCTGATCAATACGCAGGCGCTGGACGTTGTCATCGAAGCCACTGGGGCACCGCGTGCGGGTATCCGTCACTGTCGCGAAGCCATCGCCGCGGGCCACCATATCGTGATGGTCAACGTTGAGGCTGATGTACTGGCCGGCCCACTGCTGGCACAAGAGGCCGCCCAGGCCGGGGTTATCTACAGCCTGGCCTGGGGTGACCAGCCTGCGCTCATCTGCGAGCACGTGGATTGGGCACGTAGTTGTGGCTTTGAGGTCACTGCAGCCGGCAAAGGCACCCGCTACCTGCCCGATTACCATTCCCTCACTCCAGATAACGTCTGGAACGTGCTGCGCGAATACCTGGACTTCGATGATCCCGGGAGCATCAACCTGCAGATGTTCAACTCGTTTCTAGATGGCAGTAAATCGGCAATTGAGATGACCGCTGTGTGCAACGCAACCGGGCTGATGCCCCAGGATGCGGGTCTCCAGTTCCCACCCGCCTCCCGGTTTGAATTGGCCGATGTGTGCAAGCCCCGCACGGATGGCGGCAGCCTGACACGCCACGGTACAACCGAAGTTGTCTCCTCGCTGACCCGCGCCGGCAAAACGGTGCCCCACCACCTTGCCATGGGCACCTTTGTTGTCGTTAAAGCCGGCAGCGATTACGCCCGCCAGTGCCTGCGCGAATACCATATGCTGCCGGATAAAACCGGCAACTACGGTGCCCTGTACCGACCTACCCATATGATTGGACTGGAGTTAGGCGTGTCGATCGCCTCGGTTGCCCTGCGCGATGAACCCACCGGTCAACCTGTCTGTTTTTCGTCCGATGTCGTCGCCACAGCAAAACGGGAACTCAAAGCCAAAGAAATACTGGATGGTGAGGGCGGTCACTGTGTCTTTGGCCAGCAGATGCCCGCAGACCGCGCCCTGTCTGCACGGGCACTCCCGCTGGGCCTGTCCGGCGGAGTGCGACTGACCCGCAACGTAGCCAAGGGACAGATACTGTGCCACGATGATGTTGAGTTGGACCATACTGATGAAGCTGTTCGGGCCCGTGAAGCAATGGTCCAAGCCTTCTCCCCGCTGCAGAGCGAGAATGGTGCATCTCTTGATGACACCGGGGAGCGGATCCCCCGGTGAATCCGGCGTACCGCTATACTGCTGGGCGCTGCATAGCCGCAGCGGTTCTGCTGGCGGCCCTTTGTTGGGTCCGCGCATCCGGCGCGGAAACCATCGGCCAGATTTACCCCGATACTGAGGATGCGGATGATATCCTGATCTGTGACGATCTTGACGAAGACGGGATACTGGATGTGCTCGACAACTGTGCCGACCACTTCAACCCTCAACAGACTGACGACAACCATAACGGCATCGGTGATGCCTGTGAATAGACCACACCCCTGACTGAAAACTAAAGCCTCTAACAACATGACGACACATAAAATTGCTTTGCTGGCCGGTGACGGTATCGGCCCTGAAATCATGACCGAAGCGGTCAAGGTCCTGAAACGAATCGAACAACGCAACCCGGTTTCCTTTGACCTCAGACCTGCCCTGTTCGGGGCTTGCGCCTGGTTTGAGACTGGCAAATCTTTCCCCGATGAATCGATCGCTATCTGTGATGAGGCAGATGCCATTCTCAAGGGCACCATCGGCCTGAGCCATGAAGAGTCACGAAAAATTCCGATCGACGAGCAACCTGAACGCGGTGCGCTGCTACCGATGCGCCGACGCTACCAGACCTATGCGAATTTTCGCCCGGTTACCCTGCCGCCCAGCCTGGCCCATTTTTCACCATTGCGCCCAGAAATCATCGGCAACGGAATCGACCTTGTGATCATCCGGGAACTTGTGGGGGGTCTTTATTTCGGATCAAAGACAACCGGTGTGAACGACGCCGGACGTCGCTACGTGCATGAAATGCTCGAGTACGACGAAGATCAGATACGCCAGGTGCTCGAGGTGGCTTTCCAACTTTCAATGCAGCGCAGGAAAGCGCTGACCAATGTACACAAAAGCAACGTCCTCAAGTCCAGCGTCCTGTGGAATGAGATTCTTGAAGAGGTGCGCGTCGATTACCCTGAGGTGCAGGTCGAGCATGTACTGGTCGATGCCGCGGCAACCTACCTGTGCCTGGATCCAACCCGCTTTGACGTGATGGTGATGGAAAATATGTTCGGCGATATTCTCAGCGACCAGTGCGGCGGTATTTTAGGCTCGCTGGGCCTGATGCCCTCGGCCTGCGTCGGTCCAGAGAAATCCTACTACGAACCCTCGCACGGTTCGGCGCCCGACATTGCCGGACAGGGCATCGCGAACCCCTACTCCATGCTGGGCTCTGTCGCGATGATGCTGCAGATGAGTTTTGGCATGGAGAGCGAGGCGGATAACCTGTGGCGGGCCATGCAGAGCGTCTTCAGTAGCGGCTATACCACTCCGGATCTCGCACGCCGCGGTGATGCAGAAAAGCAGATCAGTACCAGTGAATTTGGTGATCGGGTTGTCGACGCACTCGACGCCATGCCCAGCGCTGGCTAGGTGCCTTACTCAGGCTGCTCCAGCGGCCCGGATTCACCGCCGGGCGCTTCCTGGCGCATTTTCATGTTGAGCATACGCAGCGCCGCATTGACGCCGGCAAAAACCTGGTTTGCATGTACACCTCGCGTTTTGAACTCGCGGCCATCGTCATCCCAGGTGATAAAACATTCGGTCAAGGCACTGGTGTGACCGCCTTTGGGAATACGGATCTCGAAATCCGCCAACTCCGGAAAGACAAAGCCATCCGGTTCAAGGACCTTTTTCATCGCCTTGATAAAGGCGTCAAAACCACCGTTACCCGAATCAGATGACTTGTGAATCTGTTCACCTACCCGCACCCGTACGCTGGCCGTAGATTCGATCTCATAGCCACTGTTAATCGAACAGTTCAATAATTCGACATGCCGGTAATCCCCGCTCTCCAGAATATCGGCGATGATGAAGGGCAGATCCTCCAGCGTGATGGTCGCCTTGGTGTCGGCGATCTCAACGATCTTGTGCAGGACCTTTTTCTGGTTTTCTTCTGAAAGCTCAATACCGAGCTCTTCCAGATTCTTCGTGAGTGAAGCCTTGCCGCTCATCTTGCCCAGGGCATAACTGTGGCGACGGTCAAAACGGTTCGGGTTGAGCTCAGTCTGATAGAGCCGACCCTTGCGGTCACCATCAGCATGAATGCCGCTGGTCTGGGTAAAAACATCGCTGCCAATGACCGGCGCGTTTGCCCCGACCCGCTTGCCTGAAAAGTTCTCCACCATCTGGCTGAGATCATGGATCTTGGATTCGTCCAGGCCCACCCTGACCCCTAGCTTGTCTTTGAGCACCACTGCCACTTCTGCAAGCGAAACATTACCGGCCCGCTCTCCCAGACAGTTCAGTGTCGTGTGGATTGCGGCCGCACCCGATTCCACCGCGGCCATCGCATTTGCGGTCGCCAGGCCATAATCGTTATGCGGATGAAAATCAAAATCCTGCCCATCAAAGCGATTGCACATATCACCCACAGCGACGGTCACCTCCGCTGGGCTCATCACACCGAGGGTATCCGGCAACATCAGATGGCAGATGTTCATCCCTACCAGACCCTCGACCAAGCGGTATACATAATCCCGGCTATCGCGGTAACCGTTGGACCAGTCCTCCAGATAAACATTGACCAGCAGGCCCCGCTCATGTGCATACCCGACGGTGCGCTGGATATCCTCCAGGTGGGCATCAAGGGTCTTGCGCAATTGCTCAGTACAGTGTTTTTCACTGCCCTTGGTCAGCAGATTGAGCACCCGGCCACCGGTACTAACCAGCCAATCAACGCTACGCCGATGATCGGTGAACCCCAGCACTTCAACCCGATCCAGACAGTCATGGCGGGCCGCCCAGTCATGGATCCGGGTAACGGCTTCTTTTTCGCCGTGCGATACCCCAGCCGAGGCAACCTCGATACGATCCACCTTGAGACTGTGCAGCAGCGCCCGTGCGATGCTGACTTTCTCATCAGGCGCGAACGAGACCCCCTGGGTCTGCTCCCCGTCCCGCAGGGTGGTATCCATCAACAACACATGTTCTCGCATCAAACATCTCCCGGGGTACCGGTTGATCTGTCAAAGAACACGATATTGTATAGGTAAATGGTTGTTTAATTGAAGTTGTTCGCTCGGACCGGACAGATCGGTGCAACCCAGAACCTCACCACCCGCACACAACCACACCGCGGTGCGATCAGGCCGGCAGGGATCCGATCATCCCCAGTTTGCCGTGCTGATCCTGCCGGTAGAAGCGACGCAGTTCCCGGGTGAGGCCAGGCCCATCGTGGATCTGCAGGTATTGCTGATCCAGTTGTCGGCAATAGTGGCCCGCATAAAAATGGGCAGCCTGATAACGCGCCAGTGTCTGAGGATCAAGGCCTTGCTCAAAAGTGGCGTGATCAAACAACCAGGAGCAAAGCGAGGTCCCATCCGGTGGCTGCGCAGCTCCGTTCAGCACCAGTAAACCGATGAACTTATCTATCTCTGCCTGAAGCTCCAGTTCGAGTTGCGTTAATTCCCGGTCAAAACCGGCTCGCCAGGCCAGGTACAGAAAATGACTGACGCCTTCGATCGCCTGGCAGAACGCCTGCGCATCCTGTGGGCTGCGGGCGACATTACCAGTCGCCAGCCCCGCGAGAACCTCTGGAGCCAGATATAAGGTAATGGCCAACTCCCCCGGCGCCTGATACAAGAGCAATTTTTCCGGGCAAGCCGCTCGACTGGCATCACCCTGGAGAGTCTGGGCCAGCGCCTGGTCGGTGATCAGAAAATCCATCACGTCGTAATCGACATCGATCTCATACACGGCCTGCAGCCAGCGCTGCAGCCGGGTCAGGGAGCGCATTCAGTGCACCTGCGCAGAAGAAGTCCCTAGATTGATGCCCGCCTGGCGTAGTTGGCGGGCACAACGACTGCTGCCGGTCTGGCGCCAGCGTTCATAAAGAGCCAGCAGGTTTTTATCGTTCTCCACACCCGGCTCAAAGCTACGCGACAGCACCTCTGCCAGAAGGGCAAATTTCGTGCCCAACTCCTGGAAAACCACCCCGGCACCCTTTCCCGCTCGAGTGCAGGCAAGCGACAGATGCTCATAGGCGTTGCCGCCCATGGCAATGTAGTAATCGACACCGATCGGCTTGCGGCTGAAACTGTGCCGGAATACCCCGGCCACAAACAACGCAACATCGCCTACCCGGCGCAATCCAGCTACCCGCTCGGCACCGGTTTTCGCGGCAAGTGCCTCCCCGTAAACAATCGCAAGCGGCCGCAACTCCAGGCCGTCAGCAGTGTGCTCGAAAAAATGATCTGTGCGTGAGTAAAAATCCAGCAGGTTGACGATATAGGCTCGTGTCTCATCCATCACGCTGACACTTTCCTCCTCAATCGCATTGGCCACCTGTTGCCTGAAGTAGTCTTTAACAGAGGTGCAGTTGTACAAACTATGCGATTCGGCCATGCCTGACATACACTTTCTCCGGTAAGGTTAGGGGACATGTCATGAGTCCATTTTTGCTGAGTAGGTCACATCTGCAAAGTCAGCACTCCAGGCTGTTGAGTGCTGGCTCGGCCGGGGACCTTTTATCCTGCGCAATACGGATCTACAGTGGCGCCTGCCAAGACCACATTTGATCGGGCGCTGGTGGCAGTACTGCACGGCGATATCGTGGAGTTTTCCCGCCTGACCTGGCAGGATGAAGATGCCGCCTACCACGCACTGAAAGCCGGTTTCACCCTGGCACGCCGGGCTATCAAGGATCATGGCGGCAACATGGTCAACACGGCCGGCGACAGCCTGCTGGCAGTGTTTAGCACTGCAACTGCTGCAGCAAAGGCGGCTATGGTTTTGCAGCAGCAACTGGCGCTGGCTAACCAGTCTGTGTCGAAAATCCAGCATCTGCGCGCCCGTATAGGCATCAATCTGGGAGAGGTGATGGTTGACGGCGACCAGGCTTTTGGCAATGGCGTTAACGTCGCTGCCCGATTACAGGAGATAGCCCCACCCGGGGGTATCTGCATCTCGCAGTCGGCACGTGAGGTCATTGGCAATAGTTTTGACGCGCACTTTGAATTCATCGGAGAACAGTTGCTCCGCCATATCGCCAAACCGGTAAGCGCTTACCTGATTCACGCCAGCCAAGAAGCCTCGCACGATAGAGAAAACGCTGTCGATGGCACACGGCCATGTATTCTGGTTCTACCGTTTACCAGTATTGATAATGATCCTTCGCTTAACAACTTAGGTGAAGCGCTTACCGTAGACCTGATCAGCGCTCTGTCCCGATTTCGCCAGTTGTTTGTTCTGGCCCCGCACACAGCGCTGGCGCAGTCTGGCCGTGGGCAGAACAAAGTACATCTTGGCCAACGCCTGGGTGCGCGATACCTGATCGATGCGACCATACGCAAACGCGATGACCGCTTCCGCCTGGTAGCCAATCTGCTGGAGATTCCCGCTGGCAACTACCTGTGGTCAGAAACCTACGATGCCATCAGCACAGATCTGCCGGCGGTACAGGACCAGATTACCCGACGTGTTGTGACCACGTTGGTGCGCAATATCGAGCAAAGTGCCGGTCGAGGCCTGGCCCGCCAATGCCCACCGACAGCTTATGACGACACTATCCGGGCCCGGCAATTGGTTTACCGGATGCGCGAGCCATCAGATACCCAGATGGCCCGCAAACTTTTTCAGAAAGTACTAAAAACAGAACCCGGTTATGCTGCGGCATCTTCAGGCCTGGCTCTTGCGCACCTGGCGGATTTTCTGATGATGTGGGCACCAGACCCCGACTCGGCATTAGCAGCGGCAGCCCACCACGCAGGCGATGCGCTCGAACTCGACCCGGCCGACAGCCAGGCACACGCCGTCGTCGGCATGACCCGCCTGTGGCACAGGCGCTACCCTGAAGCCCTGGCCCATCTGGATCAGGCTATCAACCTCAACCCCAACCATGCGGATGCGCTCGCCGGGCGCGGGCTTGCCCTGATTTTCATCGGTAAGCCCGATCTGGCACTCACACAGTTCGAAGACGCACTGGCCCACAACCCCTTTCCCCCGTCCTGGTATCTATGGGGTCTGGCCATTAGTTGCTACAACACCGGTCAATACCAAGACGCCGTGCGCGCATTACTCAGAATAGACGCACCAAATCGCTTCCATCGGCGCCTGCTGGCAGCCAGTTATGCGCAACTTGGCAATATCGCCGAAGCCGCGACGCACCGTGAATCTGTGATGATGGAAGTACCCACCTACACGGTAAACGACAGCCGCGAGTCCCAGCCTTACGAACATCAACAGGATGTGGAGCCCTTCATTAAGGGTCTGATCGCGGCCGGTTTTCCGATCGC
>PBSU01000061.1 GCA_002726415.1 Acidiferrobacteraceae bacterium
ATCACTTTCCTACCAATAGTGTCATCGACGTTATCCAGCAAACACCGGGTGATTTTAGAACCGCCCTGGTGATGAGTAATACCTCTTATCACCACAATATCCTGACTTACTACAAGCTTGCCACCATTGGCGGGTATGCGACCACCGTGCGCAATGAATATATTCGGTTTCTACAACACGCCTATGGCGAGGTTGCCATAACACTTAATGGCGTTGTCTTTTTAATGGGGCACAATCCGGAAATCCTAAGGTTATTGAATACCAAATTTATTGTGACCGATGTGCCCATCATCAGCACCACAGTGAATGAAATCAGCAGAAATGACGCCAATGCGCTTTATGCGATCCATGACCCCTTAGAAAGGGTTTATTGTGCGAGTGATCAAGTCATTGTCCAAAACGGCGTAATGATTCCCGACAGATTGGCAGAGGTGGTCGGGAGATTTGATCGGCCGGTGCTCGTGACTAAAAAGCTGGTCCAAGATACGGCACTGACCGAGAACTGTTCCATTTCTAATCTGAATGTGTATCAGGGCAGAATCGAGTTTCGAGTGACAAGCGATAAGCCCAGTCTCATTTTTTCGCCGGTCAATTACCATAAGAACTGGCGCGCAAAAATCAACGGGGCCACAGCCGAGATTGCCAAAGGCAACTACGCCTTTATGGTGATCCCGATACCGGCTGGCGCCAGTGACGTACAACTGCAGTACCAGGATCAGAATCTGGTGATAGGGGCGATGATCTTAGTGGTACTGGGGTTCTTGGTTTTACTGTACGGGGCAAGATCGCGTGGGCCCACCTGGCTAAAACTGCTGTTTGTATTTTGTGGCTTACTTCTGGTCGGCAAAAATGTGCTATCTGTACCGGGGATCAAGAATGTACATATCCCTGAGAGACAGGTTTCCATAGAGACCCGCGGAACAACCTTGACGGCTCCTGATTAAAGACAAAAAAGCTGCTTTTCCTCTGACTGGAGTTGCGCGATCATGGCTCGCAGCGCCTGCCCCCGGTGACTCAAGATATTTTTCTGATCCTTATCGAGTTCGGCAGCGGTTCGATTTTGCTCCGTGGCCCAGAATATCGGGTCGTAACCAAAGCCATTGTCGCCTTGGGGCTCGTCAGTGATGGACCCCGCCCAGGTTCCCTGACATATCAGCGGCGCAGGGTCATCTACCCCACGCAGGTAAACCATCAGACATTGGAAACGAGCGCTGCGTCGGGCGCCCGGCACACCGCCCAGCGCTGCTAGCAGTTTTGCGACGTTGTCCTTATCACTGGCTTCATTTCCAGCAAACCGGGCTGAACGCACTCCGGGGGCACCATCCAACGCATCTACCTCCAATCCTGAGTCATCAGCCAGAGCGGGCCGGCCGGTCTGGCGGGATGCGTTGCGGGCTTTCAGAATCGCATTCTCGACAAAGGTCTTGCCAGTCTCCTCGGCTGGGACCACGTCCAGGGACATTTGGCCCACCACCGTGAAGCCGCTGTCCCGCAGCAGTAACTTGATCTCTTTCAGTTTACCGGGGTTGTCCGAGGCCAGCACAATCTCCCGGTTCATGGTAATGGCGCTTCACGGGCGATACGTTGTAGCTGCATCAACTCTTGGATACCTTTTTTTGCCAGAGCGGTCATAGTTTGCATCTCGGCTTCGCTGAAGGGCGCTTGTTCAGCCGTACCCTGCACCTCGATAAATCTATTTTCATCATTCATCACAAAGTTCATATCAGTATCAGCGCTGCTATCCTCGATGTAATCGAGATCTAATAAAGCCTCACCTTCTTGTAGCCCTACCGAAATCGACGCAACCTGACACAACGGCACCGGTGCCGCCAACACACCAACACCGCACAGTCCATCCAAGGCATCTGCGAGCGCGATCCAGGCGCCGGTGATAGAGGCGGTACGCGTCCCACCATCAGCCTGCAGCACATCGCAATCCAGCGTAATGGTGCGCTCGCCTAACGCATCCAGATCCAGTGCAGCCCGTAGTGAGCGACCAATGAGGCGTTGGATTTCCAGAGTTCGTCCCCCTTGTTTTCCGCGCGCCGCTTCGCGGGCCATGCGGTCGCCCGTTGCACGCGGCAACATCCCGTACTCCGCCGTGACCCAACCCTGCCCTGACCCGCGCAGGAATCGGGGTACCCGTTCTTGAACGCTCGCCATGCACAACACCTGGGTATGACCGAACTCGACCAGTACCGAGCCTTCGGCATGCCGGCTGAACGACCGCGTGAACCGTACCGGTCTTAACTCATCAACAGCCCTGTTATCCGCTCTCATCATTCGCTTTCCCTTGAAATGTGGTAGTACTGGGGCCCCACCGGAGTATTTTGCTCAGTCAGCAGGCAGGTGGCATCCCAGTAAAGAAAAAAATTGTCGCAAGAACCGGTAGGTTAGCCCCCAGATTACCCGCTCGTCTTGCTTGTCGAGAAAAATACCGGGGAAACCCTGATCGCTGACCGCTTCATACTGAACCCGGGTCTGCAGGCTCGGATCCAACAGGCGGGACAAGGGCACGGATACGACCTGTGATACTTCATGGTTAGGCGTCAGAGGAGGTACGCCTGGCGTGGTAAAGACAAAGCAGGAAATGAGCAGATCCCGCGACCGGCCGCCGTGTCGACCCCGGAGATCTCCCAAACGACCCACCAGTTGATGCTGTCCCAGTTCCAGGCCGATCTCTTCAAGCGTTTCTCGACGCGCAGCGTCGCCAGCCTGACTATCGCTTTCCTCGCGCCGACCGCCAGGAAAGGCCATCTGCCCAGACCAGGGATCGTCAACACAGATAGAACGCTGGATAAAAATGATCTGCGGATCATCTGTTGTACGCGTACCGTCCAGAACGAGCGCTACCTCTGCTTGGTGCATCGGTGGCTTGTCTACAAGCGCCGGCCGGTGCGAATCGAGACGCCCGATGATCTCCTGGATCGGGATCACCAGTGAATGCCACCGCCAATAATCAACCCATAACTGGCCTCACGGGTAGACGTGCCGGTGATGCTGCCGGTGTAATCCGTAATATGGTACCGCCAACCCGCTCGTAGCGACACAAATGGCAGGGGATCCAGCACCAGTCCAGTTTCAACTGATATCGAAGACAGATCCTGTCGCAGCCCAAGGTCCCCCATCTGTGGCGCCCAGCCGGCTTCGCCATATAGATACAACGCCCCAAGCACACCGACCCGGCCCTCAGCGAGTACACGGGCACCCGAAGTATCGCCCTCAGCCCCGAAACGGTCCTGCTCCCAGCCCAATCCCAACGCAACGAACGTGTTGTCGGTTAAGCTGGCGAGCCGGTATTTTAGGTCGACCAGAGTTTGTTCATCCGGCGCCATACTGACGACGTCTTCATTGACGCGGTACAACGCTGCACGCAACCCCCAGCGCTGATCCAACCACAACTCAGCATAGCCCCCAATTGAGGCCGTGTCGACAGAGGGGTCGGTGTAATCATCGGTATCGACCACCCAGGTAAAGACACCGGCCTCGCCATCAACCGGTCCCAGTGCGTACGCCGGCAAAGCACTCAACAAGCCCGCGATCAGAACGAGTCGTGCGGCTAATCTCAAGAAGTCACCTCGGCAAACAAGTCATCGAATTTTACCATTCCCTATGGCCCGGTCGGTCACGTTCCCACCTTATAATGATCATTCAGGGAATGTGGCATGGAACATGATAACGGCGTGCGGATGGATCGCTGGCTGTGGGCAACACGGTTTTTTAAAACCCGTTTGGGCGCGGTCGAAGCGATTCGGGCAGGGCACGTCTTGCTGAATGACCGTCGTGCGCGGCCAGCGAAACCCCTTCGTCTCGGTGATGCCCTGCGTATCCGACGCGGCACATTTGTTTATCACGTTACTGTCAGGGCGCTGGTCGATAAACGGGTCTCAGCTGCAACCGCTGCGACCGCCTACCTCGAAACGCCGCAGAGTCTTGACAACCGCCGGGCCCTGGCACAACAGCTGCGTTTACAGCCCCAACCATTACGCCTGAGCAAAGGCCGGCCAGACAAACGGGCACGTCGGGAACTGCAGCGCCTACGTTACCCCAAGGAAACAAACTGAGCATCATGCGCGGCGTTATTCTCGACTCGGACAGCTTTGACCGCGGCGATCTGGATACAGCCACTCTGGAGGCTTGTCTGGACAAATGGGTCCGATATCCCTCAACTCAGCCCGAACAGACCCTGCAACGGATAAAGGGTTCTGAGGTGATTGTCAGCAACAAAGTATTGATCGATGCCCCGGCCATGGCCAGCCCCGAACTGGAACTTATCGTCATTGCAGCAACCGGAACCAACAACGTCGACCTGATGCAGGCCGCCCAGCGCGGGATTACTGTTTGCAATGTACGCGATTACGCTTCGGCCGCCGTCAGCCAACACGTCTTTTCACTGGTACTGGCGCTCTCGACTCACCTGAGTGATTACACCACGGCAGTGCGCCAAGGACGCTGGCAGAAAAGTGGGGTCTTCTGTCTGCTTGACTATCCGATCCGCGAACTGGCCGGCCAGACGCTGGGTATCGTTGGTTTCGGCGCTCTCGGAAAACGCGTAGCCCAAATTGGTACCAGTTTTGGCATGGATGTGCTGGTCTGTGCCCGACCGGGTACCGAGTCCGTACCAAAGGGCCGGGTTACTCTGGACGACCTGCTGGAGCACTCAGACGTGATCTCGCTGCACTGCCCACTGACTGATACGACGCACAATCTGATCGGTGAAGCACAACTGCGCCAGATGAAACCCGATGCACTGCTGATTAATACCGCCCGCGGCGGCATCGTGAATGAGGCTGATCTCGCAACAGCACTTCGATCCGGTGAGATCGGTGGCGCCGGAATCGATGTGCTGACATGCGAACCGCCGCATGACAATCATCCCCTACTGGCACCCGATATCCCCAATCTGGTGGTCAGCCCACATAATGCCTGGGGGTCAGTGGAGTCCCGGCAACGCCTGGTGGATGAAATTGCCAGCCTGATCCACGACTACCAGCGCGGGCAACCACGTAACCGTTGCCTGCCGGTGTGAACACTGTGCCACTCCAGGTGCCCCTGGCGCTGTACATCCATCTGCCCTGGTGTGAAAGCAAATGCCCTTACTGTGACTTTAACTCCCACCCACTGCACGGTGACTTACCCACAGCCCGTTATATCGAGGCGCTGCTCGCTGATCTGGAAACCGTTTCCGAACTGCGCGATCAACGGATTTTCTCCTCGGTCTTCTTTGGCGGCGGCACCCCAAGTCTTTTCAGTGCCGCCGATATCGGCTACCTGCTAGAAAGGCTGCAAAAACAACAGTTATTGCATAGTGATGCTGAGATCACCCTCGAAGCCAACCCCGGTTCTGCTGAAGCCGGCCGATTCAAGGCATATCGTGGTTGCGGCGTTAACCGCCTGTCTATCGGGGTACAAAGTTTTAATGACAACAGACTCAAATCGCTGGGAAGGATTCACAACGGCACGCAGGCGCTTAACGCCTGTGCCAGTGCTACCGCGGCAGGCTTTGTCAATTTCAATGTTGATTTGATGCACGGCCTGCCCGGCCAGGATGAACCCGGCGCACTGGTCGACCTCGAATTTGCCATTGAAACCGGAGCTACGCATCTCTCGCTGTACCAGCTTACGATTGAGCCTAATACCCTTTTTGCCGCTGATCCGCCGCCATTGCCTACCGAAGACACTGCCTGGGCTATACGTTGTGCCGTTCAGGCGCGTGCTGTATCGGCTGGGTTCAATCACTACGAGGTGTCAGCATTTTCACAACCCGGTCACGATTGCCGGCACAACCTGAACTACTGGCAGTTCGGCGATTACATCGGCCTGGGTGCTGGTGCCCACAGTAAGATCACACGGGCAGAGGGGATTTACCGCTGGATCCGACCGCGCCACCCCCGTGAATACCTTGGCAAAGTAACGGCTGGCCTGGAAATTGACCTCGGAGTGCCCGTAGGTGTTGATGAACTGGTTTTCGAATTCCTGCTAAACGCGCTGCGGCTGAAAGGCGGTTTCAGTCCCGACTTATTCGTACAGCGTACCGGTCTGCCCTTCCAACACCTGCAACCTGCAATAGACCAGGCTGTGGTAGACGGCTTGCTGGTATCAGACAATAAGCGGGTCTGCACGACACCACTGGGTTGGCGTTTTCTGGACGATCTGCTACAGCGTTTTCTGGTCGATGGCGATCCGCCCTCGCGCGCGTGATACTATGATCGGGGTGCAAAATGACACCCCATACCCGGTTTACGGCTCTGTCCCGTGCGGCCTGAGTTTGCACTTACTTACTAGCGACTAGCTAAGTTTATGCTCTGGATTAAAGCATTTCATATTATCTTCATGGTCACCTGGTTCGCGGGCCTATTCTATCTACCGCGACTTTTCGTTTATCACGCCATGGCGCAAGATTCGGCAACACGGGCCCAGTTCAGGATCATGGAGCGCAAACTGTATTTCGGCATCACCACCCCAGGGGGGGTGCTGACGATCCTGTTTGGTTTGTGGCTCTGGCTGGGCTACGGCATTGGTGCAGGAGGTCTCTGGCTAACCGCCAAACTGGCTCTGGTCGGAACCCTGGTGCTTTACCACTTATGGTGTGGCCGACTGGTTCAACAGTTTGCCAATGAGATGAACCGCCACAGCCCTGTTTTCTATCGCTGGTTCAATGAGTTTCCCGTGCTGGTTTTAGTCGGCGCCGTCTTGTTAGTCGTTTTCAAGCCCGTCTGACCACGACCTCAGATGTTTCATGTCGTCCTTTATGAGCCTGAGATCCCGCCCAACACCGGTAACATCATCCGACTGTGTGCCAATACTGGGTGCGATCTGCACCTGATAGAACCGTTGGGGTTCTCGATCCATGATCGTGCGCTGCGCCGGGCGGGACTGGACTATGCTGAATCGGTGGTGCTGCATACCTATGCCAGCATGGATGCCTATCTGACTGAGGCATCACCACGACGGATATTTACTTTTTCTACCCACCACAAACAACGTCACAGTGATAGTTGCTTCCAATCCGGTGACGCGCTGGTGTTCGGCCCTGAGACACGTGGCCTGCCTGAGCCTATCCGTCAAATCGCACCACCGGGCCATCAACTTGCCCTGCCCATGTGCTCAACCAGTCGTAGCTTGAACCTTTCCAATGCCGTGGCAGTAGCAGTTTTTGAGGCCTGGCGCCAGATGGGTTACCCGGGTAGCGCCTAAATCTTCAGTTCACAGCTCAAGGCTTTCTACCGCTATTCCGCTCAGACGAAGCGCTGCACTGATGACCGGCAGTTCAACCGGCTCGATGACCACTTTCATTCCCACAAAAATCGCTCCCAGCGCATCAATACCGACGCGCTCAATTCGTCGCGATACCTTGAGCGCAAGAAAAACCTGACGCAAAACAGCGCTGGTCTCGCCACTTGCCGGGTCGCAGAAATAGAGCTGGCTGTTGCTGGTGCGATACACCGCCTGGTCTCCAGACAGTCGGGTGACCAACCAAGCCTCAAGGATACGATCACGTGACACACCCGGCCTCATGTTACCGATATCGATCAAGTCAGGGCGACGAAACTTACTATACACTCGGCGCTCCTGTAATCCGGTGTCCGACCTGTTCCCACTGCTCATGACGATATCCTCATCCCTGATCGAACTCATTGTCTCCATCTGTCACGAACGAGATCTGCCAGCTATTACCCACCTGCATAGGCCGCCACAAGTCGTTACCGAAGGCCGCCATAGAAAATTCGGCATGATTGCCCTGGCCGATGGGAGTTGCGGTTTTTTCTACACACGCTTTGATGATACTCTGTCTCGGTTGATGGCCTGTGATCCAGCACAGATTCTCGCCGCCTCACCGCTGGAACTTCTGAGACAGTTCGATAGCGCCGATCCGCTGGAAAAAGCCCTTGCCCTGGGTGTGCTCAACGCTGCAAGCCAACACCTGCTTCGCGCAGGAGGCTATGCGCTGGATCTCACTCATGATCCGATGGGTCAGATCGATCTGACCCGAGCCAAACACGTGGGCATGGTGGGATTTTTTCCACCGCTGGTCGACAGCCTTGCGAATCGACACGATGTGGCCCTGACAGTGATCGAAAAAGATGAGCAGTTTTTTGACTGGCCCGGGGATTTTTTAGTCACATCAGATACACGCCGGCTGGGCGATTGCGACCGGGTGTTGATAACCGGCTCCACCCTGATGAATAACAGCCTTGACGACGTGCTCGCCTGCTGTGATCAGGCCGCCCAGATTGCGCTGATCGGGCCGACCGCCTCTTGTCTGCCCGACCCGCTCTTTGAGCGCGGAATTGACGTAATCGGCAGCACGACCGTAGTGGATCTGAACCAACTGCTGCCAAGACTGGCGGCAGGTGAATCGTGGGGCATCGGTACCGCCAAATACTGTATCTCCCGGAAAAACTATCCCGGGATCCATAAACTGCTGGGTAACAATTGAACGCGGTAATCCCGCCCTCAACATCACACCGATCTATAGAAAGATATAATTTGATCGTGCACCTTCGATTCTTCACTCGACTTTTTGTGGTACTGGCTTTACTGATTGCGGCTCCAGCACGCTCGGGTGAAGTGCCAGCGGCACGGAATCTTCACAGTGACGGCTTGATCGCGAACCAGGCGGGGCTGCCGATACTGCTGTTTTATTCTGCGAGCTACTGTCACTATTGCGAAGCCATCAAAGCCGAGTTCCTCAGCCACATGGCTGTTGACCCGACCTACCAGACCCGCGCTTTATTCCGAGAGGTGCGCATTGACAGTTCAGCTCCACTGGTCAGTTTTGACGAACGCACAACGACCCACCATCGCTTCGCTGGGGCACGGAAGATTACCCTAGTCCCCACGATGGAATTCGTCGACGCATCAGGGGCGTCACTGGCAGAACCGGTGATCGGGGCCCGTATCCCGGATTATTACGGCGCCTATGTTGATCAGGGCATTAACGACGCCCTTAAAAAAATACAGAACGAGCACGACCCCTCATGACTACAATATTCACAAATGCTGAACTGGATCTGGGAACCCAGACCGTACTCAAGGATTGGATAGATTACAACGGGCACATGAATGTCGCCTACTACGTGCTGGCGTTTGATCACGGTGTAGATGATTTCATGCACCAGATGGGAATCACGCCACAGTACCTGGAGCAGGAAAAATCCTCCACTTTTACCCTGGAGATGCATATCAATTATCTGCAGGAACTCCATCTGGGTGACCCTATTCCCCTCACCTGCCAATTGCTGGACGTGGACAGCAAGCGGGTTCATTATTTTCTGCGGATGTTTCACTCCGCCAAAGGCTACCTCGCTGCAACCAGCGAGCAGATAATGATGCACGTCAGCCTGGAAAGCCGCAGGTCCTCGCCTTTCCCTCCAGCGGTCAGTGATACCCTGTCACGCATGATGACGGCACACCAACCCCTTGACCGCCCGGATCAGGCTGGCCGGGTCATGGGCATCCGCCGGCGATAATCGCCAGCGACGCTGCTCAGTCGCGGATACGACTTAGGATGCCGTCCAGTTCGTCCAGCGAGTTGTAGACGATTACCAGCCGACCTGACTTGCCATCGCGCGATTCCAGATGCACGGGCGCTGCCAGTTGTTCTGAGAGCGCTGCTTCAAGCCGCTGGATGTCGGGGTCGGGTGCTGGTTTACCGGTTTGCCTTGATGCCGCACCCCGCGATTGCAGCATGCGGCGCACCAGTTGTTCGGTTTGGCGTACCGATAGCCGACGCTGCATCACAGCCTGGGCTGCCAAAGGCTGCTGTTCACGTGGCAGACCTAGGATCGCCCGGGCATGACCGGCCTCGAGATGGCCAGCCTCGAGGTGTTCTCGGACTGCGGGATCAAGTTTCAGCAGTCGCAGCAGATTGCTGACCGCGACGCGTGAGCGCCCAACCGCTTCGGCCACCTGCTGGTGTGTTAGGCCAAATTCATCCAGCAGGCGCTTCAGGCCTGCAGCCTCTTCAATCGGGTTCAGGTTTTCCCGCTGGATGTTCTCAATCAGCCCCACCGCGAGTG
The DNA here is from genome assembly GCA_002726415.1 of Acidiferrobacteraceae bacterium. GTDB lineage: Bacteria > Pseudomonadota > Gammaproteobacteria > Arenicellales > UBA868 > UBA868. Next base: position 10,023 of record PBSU01000061.1, read on the forward strand.
CGGCTTCATCCGGGATACGGCGGATGACTGCTGGCACTTCGGCCAGGCCAGCTACTTTCGCGGCTCGCCAACGCCGTTCACCGGCGATCAATTCATAAGCGCCGCCAGCGGTCTCTCGTACCAGCAGGGGCTGAATGATGCCCTGTGCACTGATTGAGGCGGCGAGTTCCTTCAGTGATTCCTCATCCATCCGGGTGCGCGGCTGGTAGCGCCCTTTGCGGATACTGCTGACCGGCAGTTGGCGCAGAGCCCCTTCAGTAGCGCTTATGGGCGCCTTTGCACCGCCCAGTAATGCATCCAATCCTTTCCCCAGCCTGGCTTTGGGACTCATACATCACTCCTGTTGGGAATTACCGCCGGCTCAGGTGTAGCCGGCGTTACCGCCGCCAGCGGCTCACTTTTTTCCAACATCTCCTGCGCCAGTTCACGATAAGCCAAAGCCCCCTGGCAAGTTGGATCGTATTCGATCACAGATTGGCCGAAACTTGGCGCTTCGGCAAGACGCACGTTACGCGGAATCACGGTCTCGTACAACAAACTGCCGTAATGCTGGCGAAGTTGCGCAGAGACTTCATTGGTTAACGAGTTGCGGCCATCGTACATGGTACGCAACACTCCTTCGATCGTCAGGGCGTGATTAACACTTTCCCTAACGCGGTGAAAAGTTTCATCCAGCCCACTCAGCCCTTCCAGGGCATAGTATTCACACTGTACCGGAATCAATATCGAGTGCGCCGCCACCAACGCATTCAAGGTCAAAATATTCAAAGCAGGCGGACAATCAATCAGGATGAAGTCGTAAGCATCAGTGGCTGCCAACGATGTTTTCAGTCGGTGGTTATCGCCTTCATGGTGGTCGGTCAGCTCCGCCTGGGCACCGGCCAGCGCTGATTCTGCCGGCAACAAGTCAAATCCAGAATCGATCGTAATTGTGGTATCCCGCACGGTACGATACCCCAGCAACACCTGGTATACCGTTTGCGCGAGTTGCCGTCGATCAACACCACAACCCACCGTCGCGTTAGCCTGTGGATCAAGATCAACCAACAGAACCCGACGGCCCGCGGCCGCAAAGGCGGCCGCGAGATTGATGGCGGTTGTGGTCTTGCCAACACCCCCTTTCTGGTTAGTCACCGCGATGATCTTGGTCATGGTCTCAACCTGGGCAATCCGTCTATGACAACAAGGTGGCGTTGTGCTGACAGGCCCGGCACTTCGACCGGCACCACCCGGGTACTGGCGCGCTGGTTGGGCGTCAACGCGGCAAGCTCGTCCCCGGGATAAACCCCCTTCATCGCAATCAGTCGAAGATGCGGGTGGCGCAAGTGATCTGTCATATTAAGCAGCGAGGCGAGCGTAGTGACCGCACGCGCGACAAGCGTATCAAAATTCTCACCGGGCCGGTAATTTTCCACGCGCCCGGCGATAACGCTGATGTTATCGATCCTCAGCCTTGCCTTCACTTCGCGCAGAAAACCCGCCTTTTTGGCGCGACTCTCCACCAGCGTCCAGTGCTGATCCGGGCGGCACAAGGCTAGCGCGATTCCCGGTAAACCGGCGCCGGAACCAATATCCATGCAGCAAGTGCCTGAGATAAAAGGTGCCAGAGACAGGCTGTCAAGCAGGTGATGGGTAAGAATTTCCCCTTCGTCATCCAGCGCGGTCAGGTTGTGTACCCGGTTCCATTTGCGCATCAGGGCGACAAACTCCACGAACCGGATCAGTACCGCCCCGTTTAATTCCAGTTCCAATTGCGCTGCACCCTCAGCCAGCCGCTCGGCTAGGGAATGTGGCTCCACTCCTACCCGCCTTAGGCTGCAGAGCGCAACTGGCGTTTTTTCAGATGCACCAGTAGCAGCGAGACAGCCGCCGGGGTGACCCCGGAAAGACGGCCCGCCTGACCCAAGGTCAAAGGCCGATGTTCGGTAAGCACCTGGCATACCTCTGTAGACAGGCCTCGTACACCAGCATAATCCAGATCCTCCGGTATAGTCGATTCCTCATGCCTGCGCTGGCGTTCAATTTCCTCGCGCTGACGCTCGATATATCCCGCATAGCGTGCTTCGATTTCCAGTTGCTCAATGACGGTCGCATCAGTTATCCCCTCGCCGGCACCCGTTAACTGCGACAGGTGCGCATAGTCGACCTCAGGCCGGCGCAACAGATCCGCAAGGCGTTGTTCACGCGTCAGTTCCTGGCCCAGAAGGTGTTGCGCTTCTTCAGGCCCCAGCAACTGCGGTCGAATCCACGTCTGCTGTAAACGATTACGTTCGACTTCCAGCAGATCACGCTTGGCACAAAATGACGCCCAGCGGTTATCCGCCACCAGCCCCAGGGCACGCCCAATCTCGGTCAGGCGCAGGTCCGCGTTGTCTTCACGTAACTGTAGCCGATACTCAGCCCGGGACGTAAACATGCGGTAAGGCTCAGTGACGCCCCGGGTTACCAGATCATCGATCATCACCCCGATATAGGCCTCATCACGGCGCGGCCACCACGGTGGCGCGCCACGGCTCTGCCGGGCTGCGTTAAGGCCCGCCACCAGGCCCTGCCCCGCCGCTTCTTCATAGCCCGTAGTCCCGTTAATCTGGCCCGCAAAATACAGCCCGCGAAGTGAGCGGGTTTCCAGCGATGGCAACAGATCGCGGGGATCAAAATAATCATACTCAATCGCATAACCGGGGCGGGTGATATGGGCACATTCAAAACCGGGAATACTGCGCACCATTTGCCATTGGATATCAAACGGCAGGCTGGTCGATAACCCGTTGGGATAGATCTCGCGTGTCTCCAGGCCCTCGGGTTCAACAAAAATCTGGTGTGAGCCACGTTCAGCAAATCGGACCACCTTGTCCTCCACCGATGGACAATAGCGCGGACCGACCCCTTCTATTTGGCCACTGTACATAGCGGACCGGTCAAGGCCTGAGCGGATAATGTCGTGGGTTTGCTCAGTTGTCGCAGCGATATGGCAGCAGACCTGCCGGGGACGATCAGCGGGTGAGCCCAGAAAGGAAAACATCGGAGCTGGATCATCGCCAGGCTGGGGCTCCAGCACCGCAAAATCAATGGTATTGCCATCGATGCGGGGTGGTGTGCCCGTCTTGAGACGACCCCGGCGCGGACAAATCTCGTGCAGGCGGTGGGCCAATGCCTGTGCCGGGGGATCTCCTGCGCGCCCACCTGGCTGGTTTCTCAATCCGACATGAATGCGGCCTTGGAGAAAAGTGCCCACGGTAAGCACCACGGCGTCCGCATTAATTTGAATACCATCAGCCGTCACAATCCCAACGATCTGTGTGTCCAGAACAATAAGGTCTTCGACTGACTGCTGGAGTACCGATAAGCCAACCTGGTTTTCAATGACGGATCGGATCGCCTGACGATAGAGTGCCCGATCTGCCTGCGCCCGGGTCGCCCTGACCGCGGGCCCCTTGCGCAGATTGAGGCGCCGAAACTGGATTCCCGCCTGGTCAGCCGCCCTGCCAATGACGCCGCCCAGCGCGTCCACCTCGCGCACGATATGGCCCTTGCCGATCCCTCCAATTGCCGGGTTACAGGACATCTGCCCCACGGTATCGATACTGTGAGTGACCAAAAGTGTGCTTGCGCCACAGCGTGCTGCAGCCAACGCGGCTTCGGTGCCAGCATGACCACCGCCAATCACGATCACATCGAATTTATTAGGATACTGCAATGGGGAGAAACCGACCCAGGGATCAGTTCTGGTAATAGTAGTCGTAGCGGTTGTGAATATGACTGGTAAAGCTCCAAGCTTCGCCATGAGTCAGCGAATGATCATCGGGGATGGTCTTGGTGTAGAGCTTATCGGTGTACTGAGCCTTGAGTACACCTAGCTGCTGGTGCAGCTCCAGTTCGCTGACGGGCCGGGCTGCGGCTTCGCCAGGCTGGCGCAGGGAATAACGACGTGCACTGCCTTCCTTCCAGAACCGTACTTCGACAACGTGCCGGCCCACGGTGCTGCGCGCCGGACGCACCAGACGATTGTACTGGGTCTCAAGAGTCGAATGGCGTTCGCGCAGGATATCCAGTTCTTTCTTGTGTGCAGTCACAAGCAGTCCGCGCTGCTTTTCAAACTCAGCCGCTTCTTCCGCGTATTCGGCGCGAAGGTACGCCAGTTCTTCTTTGGTCAACTTGTAGTCCAGCGCAGTCGCGGCGAGTCGTGTGCTGAGATCTTCACCGACCAGCTTGCTTTCCTCCAGAGCACGCTCGGTACTCACTGCCACGCGCAGCAGACCTCCCATCTCCTCACGCAAGGCGCTGATTTCAGTTCTCAGCGATCCTCGGGTGACCTCTAGCGACGTCACCTGCAAAGCCAGGGCATCGCGAGCCTGAGACAGGGAACCCTTTTCCTGCGCCTGCGTTTGGTATGCGGTTGTCAGGTCTGCCTGTTGGGCCTGGAGCGCCAAAAGTGCGCCCTGCACCCGTGTGAGATCTGTTGCGAGTGCCTCACGAAGACGCGCCAGCGCCAGCAGTTGTTGCTGTTGCTCGGCCGACGTTTCTGCCAACGCCGCCTTGTCTTCGCTCAGTTGCTGTTTCTCGCCGCTGACGCTGACAAGCTGTTCGCCCAGGCTGGCCTTTTCGCTGGCCAGCAGA
>PBSU01000062.1 GCA_002726415.1 Acidiferrobacteraceae bacterium
CGGATCTTTCGGATAGCACGATGCACTTATTGGGCATAACAAAAATCGTGATTATCGGGATAGGAATGATTGCGGTACCATCGGGGTTGGCCGCGTCTGCATTAAGCAAGGTACGTGAGAAAAAATGAAACGTATTGAAAGAGTCTTTCTGACCGGAGTCGTGATGCTGCTGGTGGGGTGTGCCAGCTCATCCAGCAGCGGGATAGCGCTGTCAGTATCCAGAGGTGAAGCTACCAGCAGTTACGCCGGCACCTATGTGGGCACGGTTTCGCTTACATCCACAGCCGACGTCGTGGCTGTGGGTTCTGCAACAGACCAACGTATTGAGGCAGTTTCGGTTGAGGTCACCGCTGATGGGCTGGCATTTCTGAAGGTCCGTGGCGTGACGATTTCCGGGGTGGTCGACAATGGAGGCAACTGGGGCCTACAAGCCTCTGTCGATGATCTGCGATCTTTGGTCAGTGAGACCCATATTAACTGGTTGCGCGATGCGGGTTGCCCACTTGGCGCAAAAGCCGCCCGTATTCAGGGAGTGATCATTCCACCAAGTATGACAGCTGATGTTAACGGAACCCTAAAGTGCAAACGGGCCGAGGTTACCGTGGCGTCCCTGGTTAGCAGCGGCTCTTTGACCGCGAGCCGCTGAATACTGCGTGGACAGCTTCTTCGTCGGCTGTGGTTATGTCGGCCGCCAGGTGGCCTGTCGTGAGCGCGATGATGGTGGGGCAATAGCTGCCATAGTGCGTACCCGCGTCAGCGCCGCAGCACTGATCAAAGAGGGCATCGGCGCCGAGGCTGCTGACCTTGATCGTCAAGACCCCTGCGCTGTACCTGCGGCGGGTAGGGTGCTGTACTGGTTTACGCCGCCCCAGCCCGATGGAGACCAGGACCTGCGCCTGCGTCGCCTTATCCACTCCCTTGGTGCGCATGACTCACTGCCGACCCGGGTCGTGCTGATCAGTACGACCGGGGTCTACGGTGATTGTCGAGGCGAATGGGTGACAGAAGACAGAGCGCTAGCGCCGCAAACAGATCGCGCGCAGCGCCGGGTGGATGCGGAAGATACTCTGGGGCACTGGTGTGAGGCCCTGCAGATACCCCTTGTGGTACTCAGGGTGCCGGGTATTTATGGGCCTGGGAAATTACCGCTGAAGCGCTTGCAAAGTGGCCAGCCAGTGCTGGTACCGCAGATCTGTCCCTGGAGTAACCGGGTACATGTTGAGGACCTGGTCAGCGCCTGTTTTGCCGCTGCGCGTATCGACACACCACGACCGGTTTATAACATCAGTGACGGCAGCCCTTCGACCATGACCGATTTTTTCTTTCAGGTAGCTGACGCAGCGGGCCTCCCCCGGCCACCGGTCATCGACGCTGACGCGGCTCCCTCGCAGTTAAGCGCGGCGATGCGTTCTTACCTCGCTGAATCCAAACGGATAGATAACTCCCTGATGCGTCAGCACCTGAACGTGACCGTGTGCTACCCGGATCTCGCTTCGGGCCTGGCACAGATGGTGTGGGATTAAACCATCAGCGGTTACACCCAGTGCGTTAGGCGCCGCGCCAGAAGAAGCGAAACAGCAGGGGTGCTGTGAGGGTGACCAGGATGATGCGAAAGATATGCATAGCGCTGATAAAGGCAGTATCTGCATCGATGGAAACTGCAATCAGCCCCATTTCGACGAGGCCTCCGGGTACCAGGGCCAGCATTAATGACAGCGGGTCAACATCGAGGAGTGCGGCCATGACTTCTGCCAGGATCAATGCGCCGGTGAGCATAAGCACAGTTGAACTCGCTGCAGCGAGGGTGGGCCAAAACAGGCGGCCTACCCGCAGGTTTGAAAACTGGGCGCCGATAGATGTGCCGATCACCACTTGTGCTGCGATGGTCACAACCTGGGGTAAGGGCACCGTAATAATTTCGAGAATGTAGGCGCACGCACAAAGGAGCATCGGCCCGAGAATCTCTCCAAAGGGGATACCAACGGCGCGGGCACCCCAGAAGCCCGCAATGGCGCAGACACACCAGGTCATCCAGTCATGCCAATCGGGGGAGGCGCCACCGCTGGACAGCACCAGGGTCTGCGGGCCAAGATCTACGCCGCGTACCAGAGTCAGGTACAGCGGTACCGTGATGACCACGCAAAATATACGGATTACGTGTGCGATGGGTATTAACTGGCTATCGCCCCCCGCTTCTTCCCCAGCGACGGTCATCGGGCCGAGGCCGCCGGGCATGCTGGAAAAGTAGGCTGTAGGCAGATTGACCCGTCCCAGGCGACGGAAAATGCCCAATGACACACCGGTCATGAGAATCACATAGCTGCTGACCAGCAAAGCAACCAGTGACCAGGCGCCAAGCTGTGACAGGGTATCGGCACTGAAGGAACTGCCCAGCAACAGCCCCATCACGGCAATCATGATTTTGCGCAAAGGAATCGAGCGGCGCATCGGTGCTCCGCAAACTGCAGTCGCTGCCACCAGGAGCATGGAGCCCAGCATCCATGGCAGTGGCGCCGAAAGCCAGAAGAAAAGCGCCCCACCGACACTGCCTGCGACCAGCGAAAGCAAGACCCCAGTACTGTGCCGCAGTCGTGAGGAGCCATGCCAGATCCCTTGAGGACGGTCAGGTCGTGTTGTCATCACAGTCCAATAAAGGTTCCATCAGCCGATCCCACCAGGAAGGAATCAGAGCAGGCCAGAACAGGGCGTAATACCCGGCGGGGAGTGTTGGCGCATTGGGGTAAGGCCTCAGTTGCCAGTAATGCTGGCCGGGATGCAGATGGTGTGCGGGGTGACGGGTCAGTGCCAGCAGGGTCCAGCGTGACCAGCGTGCCTCAGTCTGCCAGGAGTGTTGCTCAGTTATAGCCTCACCACGCTGCCGGCGTAGTCCGTAATGGCGGATGTAGTTTACGTACTCCAGCAGAAAAATACTGACCAGCGCTTGACCAACAAACGCAACTGCCACAATACCGGAGAGGCTCTGCCATAAAGCCAGTACCAGTACCGCCTGTGCCAGCAGACCGCGTAGCACGAGGTTAATACGTCGTTGCTGCCCGCTGCGCTTTGCAAGTGACCAGGCACTCTTTAACTGGGCCGGTACCGTATAGGCAAGCTGTTGCCAGAGGTGACGAGCACGCGGTGCGCTGGCAGGATCATCCTCTGTGGCGACGGCTGGATGATGATGACGGTTGTGTTCGATAGTGAAGTGTACGTAGAGGGTCAAAAGCAGATTCCAACGGGCCAGCCAAGCATCAATACGGTGCACGGTGCTGTGCCCAAGTTCATGAGCCACAATAATGCCGCTACTGCCACTGCAGATGCCCGCGCTGAGCATCGCCAGCCAGGTGGAAGTGGTGTTGCCATCTCCTCCGGCACGCCAGCATAGTGCGGCGACAACACTGGTGTGAAGCAATACATGCAGGTAGAGCAGAAGGCGTGGACCGGTGCCACCGGTCAGCGTGTTTTGTGTACGACCACCCCGGCCCAGGGCCAGGTCAATCAGGGGATAGATTACCAGCACCAGTATCGCCCCCGCCGCCGGCTGACCATAGAGGATGCCAGCCAGTGTCACCAGCGGCGTTATGATGCTCAGCCAGTAGCAGGCGCCGGTCTCAGTTGATGCATGAGCATCCTTAAGGCGTGTCAGGCGGGCGTCCATGTTGCACCTGCAGATTGTTCAGCGTTCGTAGGATTCTCTTCTTGAAGCGTCAGACAAGACGATCAGGTGTTGCAGTGGATCTGGCAGGGTCGCCTCACGTGCACTTTCGAGAGAATCACAGCCGGCGTAACTGACCGCCGATCTGAGGTGGCCGCGAATCCGATGCAGGATATCCACTACGCTACCACGGTAGGGCACCTGGATTTCCTGACCCTCCGGTGGCGTGGCCAACGCGGCATCAACTGCCTCGATATCTTCACTGTCATAGAGGGATTCCATGACCGCTTCGGGGGAGGTCATGCCGCGGTAGATTTTTTTCTTGCTGTGCGTGGCTGGGTCCTCAATCACCCGGCCCGGGGCCTCATCGGTACCCGAGAGTGCGCTGCCAAGCATAACGGTATCGGCACCGCAGGCCAGCGCCAGGAAGATGTCTTTGTCGTGGCGCACACCCCCATCAGCCATGATGCTGATCTCACCACCTACTTCGCACCAGGCCTCACGAATAGCCTGCAACTGTGGCACCCCTGCTGCAGTCTCGAGCCGGGTACGACAGCCCCGGCCTGGGCCGACCCCGACCTTGACCGCATCAGCACCCAGATCGCACATAAAGCGGGCACCTGCCCCGGTCGCCACGTTACCGCAGACCAGCGGCACATCGGGAAACTGGCCTCGCAGGTGTTCGATCCCGTGCTGCATGACCTGCGAGTGCCCATGCGCAATATCGACAAAAAGGCAATCGGCCCCGGCCTCGAGCAGCGCCTGAGCCCGCTCCAGAAAATCGCCGGCACAGCCGACTGCAGCACCAGCCAGTAGCCGCCCCTTGATATCCTTGCTGGCAAAGGGGCGCTCGCGCAAAAAGCGCACATCCTTGCGGGTGATCAGTCCATGAATACGGTGCTGATCGTCAATCAGCGGCAGTCGTTCGATACGCCCTTCGAACATGATCCGCTCGGCTTCCTCTGTTGCCACCTGGGGCCCTGCCGTTTTCAGTTGCGCCAGGGGCGTCATGAAGGTTTCGACCGTCTCACTATCGTGTACACGGTCCCAAGGGATATCGCGGCGGGTAAGAACACCAGCGAGTATGGCACTGCCGGGACGGGTTTCAATCAGAATGCCATTGATCTTATGTCGCCGGGCGAAGGCCCGGGCTTCACCAATGGTAGAGCCGGCTGGAAGCGTGCGCGGCTGTTCGATAACGGCGCTATGACTGCGTTTGACCCGCGCGAGGGTTTCACTTTGTCGCTCGATGCTCTGGCCCCGGTGAATTACACCCAACCCGCCCTCAAGTGCCATGGTCTGCGCCATGTCACCGCCGGTGACGCTATCCATATTGGAAGAGACGATGGGCAATTCCAGCGCCAGCGCACCGGTCAACTGCGCCCTCAGAGGTATAGATGCACGAGTCGTGGTAACGCCCCGTTGCGGGCGAAACAAAAAGTCATCAAAAGTTTTTCCGATCCAGACTGGATCGAGGGCTTGCTTGTCCATAGCGCGAGTCAGGTAGCCAGCGGCTGATAACAACCGCTTGGGGAGAAGGGGTAGCGCAGATCATAAGACCCCCACCCCCTGGGCTCAAGCGCTGCTCAGGCGGCGGCGGGATGCCAGCCCGCATCCGCCCACAACTGGCCGCTAACCGCAGAGTTACGGATCATGAAACAGATCGCGTCAGCGATTTCCTCGGGGCGAATCAGTCGTCCGAGTTGTGTGTCGGGCAGGATATGCTCCTCGACATAACCATCGGGCATGTTCTGCAACAAGGGGGTATCAACAAAACCCGGGTGGATAACGCCAGTACGAACGCCGTGGAACATGGCTTCTTTCATCAAGGTCGAAGCGGCACCCTCCAGGCCAGCCTTGGTGCTGGCGTAGGAAACCTGACCACGGTTACCCTGTGAGGAGACTGAGCCAATAAAAATCACGGTCCCCTGCACTTTTTGCTCGGGCAGCCATTTTTTCAGCCCGCGACTGCTTCGATCCGTCGCAATTCGGGCGATCATCTCCATGGCCCAGTAGACCGGGTGTATCAGATTCACCTCGAGCACCTGGCGGAAAGCCTCAACCGGGTAGATATCGGCCTCACCACTGCTGCGATCGATTTTGACGGCCAGGCGGTCGCGAAAGATCCCAGCTGCTGGGACCACGATCTGTACGACACCGAAATGGCGGGTTGCCTCATCGAAAGTTTGAGCCCGGAAATCCTCGTCGGTGACATCTCCAACCAAGGGCAACGCAACGTTGCGCCCGGCGATCTGGTTGATCTCATCAGCCAGCGCGTGCAGGGGTGATTCGCTGAGGTCGACCAAGGCAATACCTTTGACGCCCTGGGTGACAAGTTCCAGTGCTGTGGCACGGCCGATGCCACTGGCAGCCCCGGTGACGATGCTGACTTTATCGCTGATCTGCATGAATGGCCTCCCGGCGCTGTTGCTGGTTCGCAGGGCGTATTAGTGCCCCTGGCCACCGCGGTTTAGAACATCAATGGTGCATCGCACCATTGATGTTGTCAACTAACGGGTTATTTGAATGAGGTAAAAAACGATAAAAAACAGTTATTTTCACCTCTGAAATAGAGGTCTGACCTTATAACGTTGCGCGGCGCAACACGGCGAGTATTAGGCAGGGTGGGTTACAGGGCGACGCGCACGGCGAGGCCGATCAGAATCAGACCAAAAAGTCGGTCCAGCAATCGCGCCCGCGTCCGCAGCCGATCAAGAATGATCGAGTGTGACAACATCAGGGCGACCAGCATGTACCACAGTGCATCAATAACCCCAGCCGTAATCGCCATGACGGCCTTTTCTCCCATACCGGCCTCAGGCCGCACAAACTGGCTGAAAAGGGCAAGAAAGAACAGTGCAATCTTGGGATTCATGATGGCAATCAGAAAGCCATCGCGGATTGGGTTACCGCTGGGGTGACCGGTCTGGGTCTGCAATGCCTCGGTGGTGCCCGCGGTGCTACGCAGGCTGCGTATACCCAGGTACACCAGCAATGCTGCGCCACCGTAGCGCATGCCGTCGAACAGGGCGGGTTGGCGGATAATCAGCAGCCCGATCCCGCCGGCTGTCAGTGCCGCCCAGATGACAATACCTACGCTATGGCTGATCCCGGTGATCACTCCCTGGGCACGTCCACCGGTCAGCGTGTTCTGGACTACGACAGCCAGACTGGGCCCGGGGGACATTGCGCCAAAGATGCAGATGGCCGACATCGAAAGCCACAGTGACAGAGGCATAAGCACAAACGGATAAGGGTGGTCCCCTAGAATATCCTTTTACCGGAGAAGCTTCCATGGCTATGAGAGAGACAATGTCGCCCGTGATGCTCAAGCTGTATGTCCGCCAGGACTGCCATCTGTGTGAAGACATGCATGCACAACTTCTCGAACTGCAGAGCGAGTATGGGTTTGATCTGGAGTTGCGCGATGTCGACTGCCGATCGGATTGGGCCCGGGCCTACGGCGATAAAGTACCCCTGCTGCTGTCGGGCGATACTGAAATCTGCCGGTATTTTCTCGACCTTAAGGCATTGCAATCGTTTTCTGACGCCTAACACGCCGCGCAACAACCCCCAAAGGGTGAGACCTTAAATTAAGCCTGTTGGAGGGAAGTCGGTTGGAGGGCGAGATATTTGTTTGCGCTTTTTATCTCGATTGACCCTCTTTTGACTATCATAATTCTAGAAAAGTCTTATTTTTCAACAGATAATATTCTTATCCAATATAATAGGTTAAAATACCCTTCCTTAAAGAACCGGGTTTCTGAGTGGTGTTTGTGGGCCCTGTTATATCTCGTTGCACCGCAAGTCGACAGAGAACGCGTTCCAGGCGTAATCGCGTAGCCGGCTGGCTTGTGGCTATCGCGCTGCCTCTTGTGCTGTCCGCCTGTTCGGATAGCACTCCTTCCAGTTCTAGTGGAATCACATCACAATCTTTGGTAACGCCTGAACTTAGGGATTTGTTTATAGAGCGGGCGATTGCACGGCTTCGAGCAACAGGCTTCACCGGAACCACCTCAGTATTGAACAATGGAAAGTGTAGATCCGGTAACCGCCCTGGAAAGACCTACAGGCAGGAACCCGCGCCGAACGTAAGCACCGCCAGTGTCAGCAACATTACTTTGTATACCGGATGTTTCGACGTAACGATCTCGCCAACTTCCAACGGAAGTATCGTGCCGGTGCTCGATGAACCATCGGAAGCAACGCCTGACCCGAATGTTTTTAATTTGAAGGCTTACAACAGCCTTGATTTTTCGGTGTCCCCAAGTGATGGCTATAAAGTGGCTCATGTCTATATCAATGGTAAATCAGTTACGCTCGAGTCGGATCATCAGTATCGGGTATCCGAGATCACTGCCGATCAAACCGTTAGGATAGTTTTCGAATTGATACCTGTCGTCATAAATGAGGAAAGTTCGGATAACGAGGAAAGTTCGGATAACGAGGAAAGTTCGAATAACGAGGAAAGTTCGAATGATCCCGTCACGACTTATACCATTGCCGCGTCAGTGTTGGCGGGGGGCTGCGCAATTTCGCCATCTGGTGATGTCTCAGTAAATGAAGGTTCAGATCAAACGTTTGAGATCACAGTTGACTCAGGGGTCGTTGATCTTCTCGATGTTGACGGTACGCCAGAGGTATGCGATCAGGCTGGATGCTCTTACTCTCTCACCAATGTGACGTCAGATCATACTATCGACGTGATCTGCAATTAGATCTGGTATGTATATGCTCCGAGGTGGCGCGCAAATGACAAATTCAGCGGGGGTTCGCCCATAACACGCCAAGGAGTAGCGCTATAGCAGTCCTGTGGAATCACCGGGAGAACGGCAAGTTGTATCAGGTACGCGGTGCCGGGGCCAGCC
>PBSU01000063.1 GCA_002726415.1 Acidiferrobacteraceae bacterium
CAGGCTCGAAAATCCGAGGAAGAATTCGATCAGGTCAAAGGGGAGTTGTCCTTCATTTCGGGTGACTTGACCGACAAATTGATTGCCTTCAAATAGGTTCCTCACCTGGCTCTGATCGGCAAAAAATGGCTCATCATCTATGCGTATCTCTATCCGCGACAAAGCAGTCCGAAGCGCCCGGTAAATGATTTGAGCGCCCGCCAGATCGCCTTGGAGCAAAAACGGAAGGGACTGTATCATCGCCACTGGAAAAGGCTCTGGAGAGCGGATCGCCAGATTAAGGGTCGTTTCATCGCGGGCCGGGTTGTAAGTCGAGCCCGCAGAACCAATGTTCAAAGGAGATATTTGCGACCTGGCGAGGACTCGAAATCTTTGAGTGCCTTTGTTAGGCCTTTGCAGCAATACTTCCTCGCCCCGCTCAAGAAAAGCAAACTTATCAACCTGGGAAGTAGGCCTTAATATCGACATTGCGCCCCGAGGAACAAACTCACTCGGAAAAAGATGCTTACCGACCGCCTGACGAAGCGCCGAAGCGCCTCGCTCAATGAGTTCATCGGCCGAATCTAAGACAAAAGCCATCGAACGTAACAGTACATCAACATCCGGATCCCCAGCGAGGTGATCCAGAGCCCCCTGGCGCTCCTCACCAGAGGTTGATCTCAACGCATTGAGAAGTTCTTCATAATGCCGGTCGGGCTGGCCTGTAGTCATTCCAAACGTCCTGCTTTAATTATGCGTAACGATACATCGGTATTAACCTCTAGAAGCAACTGGACAAAAAACCTGGTGGGCAAAGGGCGACTCAGGACAGAAAAGATGAGCCGGATGTGGCCTGCCGCGTTGTCCGATTCCTCTACCACCGTTGCCCGAACTTCCTGAATTCGCTGATCATAAGAGACGATACTTCGCTTCATAAGATCCAACAGCCGGCTCCTTTGATCCTTTGAGTGGCGCCCCAGAGAGAAGAGTGCTGACCGTAATCCGAGATCGCGCCTTGCAGGACATGAGCCCTCTTGAGTGTTGCATAAATCTTCAATTTCACTCTTTATCGTTTCCGCGAACTGGGCCTCTGAGTGCGACCGATTTCTGTTGGGCTCGAGCAACCCTTCGCGTGAAAGCAGTCTCATTGGCGCTTGTGAAACCAGTCTGACCTTGACAACTTGTTAAGGGTCGGGCCGCCGTAATGTGTGATTGAATTAAATCGAAGTTCGATTTCGCTAAAGAGCCGGGTTTTTGAAAAATCATCTGTATCGACTATGTCTGGCATCGTCGTTGCAATTCGAATGATGCTCGCTCCAAGCAGGGACACAAGGTATGAGACCACTTTATTACCGTATTCATCCCACAACTCCCAATCCAGCGTAACGACCAGCGTCGATGGATCATCGGGCTGAGTAATAAGCTCATGCCAATCGATGATCGCCTCATCCTGGATAACCTTGAAACAAGCCAGTCGATTTTGCGCCCCCTGCAGCGGAGCGCTGTCTTCGGCCCGCACCGGCACCTCTACCTCATGGCGATAACCGAAGATGTGGCTTTCTATATCTGGCGTTGGCAGTGAATCCGGCTGGGACGGATCGAAAGACTCCTGATCTGCCCCGCTTACGGTATAGGCTCGAACGGTCCCGACATATGCCATAGCAGCCTCCTTTTTAACCCATCGCGATGTCGGTGGTAAGCTCACCCACCGGGTAATCTAGGTTCTTGTGCAGGCAAAAACTTAGTCGATATGAATCCAGCGTGGTGGTTGATCCGCTAACGTACTCGCACCGTCCTGAACTAAGAGGACGGGACTGAAGTAACTCTACTCTGGGTTTAGGGGTGTCCAGCACGTAAGCGCCGATCTGCTCATTGATAGCGGCAACCCTTTCGTTAATGCTCATAGAGCTGCCAATACTTTCCCGGGCCCAAGCCTTTAACTTATGGAGTATCCTCAGTATGTGAACGAGCCCGATAAGCTCGGGTGGCTTCTGAACCTCTCCGGCACCCCGACCCTTCGCAGTGCTTCTCAGGGCTGCAACCGGCAACGCCCCGGTAAACTCCACCGGCTCCGCAGGGTGATGGCACAGGGGCACCACCATCCCTCGCGCTCTGAGTGAGTCAACAATGGTCGGCCCAAACCAATAAACCGGGCTCGCCTGGTAGCCCAGTGAATCCTGCTGGAATTCAGAAGGCGCCGCACCTTTTCCGGTGAGTCTTTTGAACAAATGTATAACAAGATCAACCGAACCTGAGCAGTCACCCGTGGTCGTGCGACTCCCTCCTGCGGCGTGTTTTTCAAGGTCTCGATCTAATGAGATTACTGAGCTCTGGGGCGTTAGGAACAAGAAACTCCCGCAGGTGCGCTCTGCGATATCCAATAGAGTCGCATCATGCTCGATTGCAATATTTTGCAGGCCATCCAATGAGGAATAATTATCGGCATTCAGCAATGAGAGACCCGGGTCGACAAGCACGGGCACACTTGCGACTTCCGCGATAGTAGCCAGATACCGATACAAATCAGCGTGGCTTTTGGTGAAGGGAACCTGGAATCCAAAGGCCACGCTGGAAAAGGGTTCGCCTCCGTACTGGCCAATCTCACTTTGATAAATTGCCGAATGAAGATCGGTATTGGCCACATCGACGGCGCAATCTTCTGCCAACGCGGGCAACGACGCATTCAGCGCCCATACCTCTAACTCTCGGCGTCCACTGCCCGCCGTGATGATCCTATCAAGGCCGAGCCAGGATCGTTTCATCTCCTGGAAAACAACATCTGCAGTAACCGCAACCTGAACCTGAGCGCGCAGTTCCTCCAGTTCGACGAAAAGCTGATCCAGGTAGACTTCGTTCTTTTTGCCCCGGGAGAGAGCGCCAAAGGATTTTAATCCCTGTGCGATCGGCACAAGCACCGGCGCGAGCGAGTCGATAGAGTTTCCCCCCGTGCCCTGATCTTTCGCCTCAAGCGCCACCCGAATCGCGTCCTGGGTCGTTTGCCAACCTGAAGCCACGCCCTCGAAGACCGCAGAGACCTCTTTCGTGGAAACTTGGGCATCAACCTGATCAGCGCTGAGTGTGCAACCGGAGACAGGGTGAAGCAGCGACTCGATTTTGGTCGGGCGATAGAGGAGGGCTACGGTCGTTACCGACGTACCTACCCGAACCTCACACTTCAGCTCAATTTGAGGGGACCAGAACTTCAGCAGTTCCGATGATTCCAAAACACTCAGTGGCACCTCTAGGGGCACCGTTGTGCCGAGAAAATTGCCGACAAAAAGAATCTTTAACGGGCCATTACCCCTGGAATCCGTTTCTGAATACGCCCAGTCATTCTGAGTCTGGTAAGGGGCTGGAAGGTCAACTGGCATCTCTTCCCTCGACCGGCCAGCAGGTTGCTATGTGCGCAGGAGTGTCGGTCGGTCGTTCACGTGCCGCCTTGATTAGCGCATCCTTGCCCAGGATCTGGTACTGCAGATCAATATGGCCCAGTTTCTGTTGCTTAAACACCGGAGCGTATGCAGGAAAATCGTCTTTGGTAAGTCTTAATGTGTCAGCCTCAAAACCCTCCAGAAATCTTGGATACCCACGAAGACCTTTGTAGACTTTTCGCAATTCAAAGATTCCAAAATCGATGTCAAGCCGGAAATCAGAGCACGCGTGCGACCACTCAATCTGGCCTTGGCTGGAAAAGTTCTGGTTCACCACTTTCTGGCGTTTTTTGCCATTTTCGCAAAGCAACACCATCGTGGTTCTAACCGGCTTTAATGCAGCCTGGCTATTGACGGTAACTGGGCGGGTCAGAAGCTGGGTAGTGTAGGTGTCCTGCATCGACTGCAGGCCTAGGCGGCCCGTTGAAAGGAAGTCAAAGAAACCCGCGGTCAAAGGCAGCGCGCGCGCACCCACCTTGCGTGGCACCAGACCGACACCAGGACTGGTCTTGACGAAGGGCTTTAATTTCTCATCAAGGAAAGTCCAAGCGAGGCCGCCCTCCTGAAACATTTTGCTGAACTTTGCACTTTCGGGAACATTATCCATGCCTGCCAGAACTTCTTCGCGCCAGAGTTGATCAACTTGGCATGCAGCTTCCTCGAGCAGGTAATTCTCACTGACACTAAAGGGTGCTGAAATCAGATCCCAATAAATTCGTGTGTACTTGTCACGCAGACCCAACATCATCTCAAGAGTGCGGATTGATTTATAGCCAGCGGCCAAAGCAGTTGCGCCAGCCCCCGGATCATCCCCGGATAAGAATCGGTCCGTGATAGTGCTGAAAGAAGCATTTCGGCTATCCGCTGAGAAGGCAACTAACTCCAGGGCTGGGAGGTATTTCTCTTTATATTCCTTGGCAGCATTTTCTAGCTGCTCATCCCTGGCTGCACCGCCCTTTTCTTTATCGAGTTTCTTCTTGGTTTTCAGCCCCTTTTTCGCATCTTTACTCACCGCTTTCCCGACCGCACCGAATTTACTCAACATTTTCAGGCCGAGCTTGGTAAGCGTTTTGCTCGGGCCTCCGCCTTCCTCATCTCCACCCAGAAGTTCGATTTTTCTGTGGAACAGGGCAAGGTTAATCCAATCTGGGCGTTCACCCGGGAAGAACGACTCCTGATTCTCCTCAGCCATGATCCTCAGGGCCGAACGGTAAGGGTTTCGACGAGCTGAAGCCATCTGGATAACGCTTTCCTGAGCCATCTGGCGGTTATCTAACTGGCTGTTACCTAAAAGTACTGTCTCTGCATATTCAGTCCAGATCAATACACGTCTATTGAAGAAATCTTTCTGAATCTCACTTTCCGCATCGTCAACCCATACGCCGGTGGTGCCGGTCCTACGAATCTGACTGAAGAAATCAGTGATGAATCCTACGCCTTCGTCACTCCACACCGGCTGTACAGTTGCTGATAGCGGTGGTGGGGTCTCAGCCCATAAATCGGCGCTGTTTAATTCCGGCTTGATTTTTTCGATTTCATCATTCGCAAGATATAAAAGCCACGTTAACTTCGGGTCAATCCCTGAGACCAGATTCTTAAACGAGGCGGTCCAGTAATCCCGCCTCTCAGCCAAAGAACCCGGGTCACTTGAATACTGATCCCAGATTTTGGTGTAAACAAATGCCGTGAACACCTGTCCTGCTACTTCGGGATCATCACGGGTTAAAGCGTACGAAGAGCCCTCACCGAAGGGATTGGGCATCTCCAATATTTCCCGCAATGGTCGTTTATCTTCGATCGCCCGAACGACATTAATCCGATCCATCGTATTCTTGATCGCCTGACCGAGCTTTGAGAAAGCGGAGTTCCTTTGCGGATTCAGTGCCGGATCGGTTAGCAGGCGTTCACTTTCAAGATCGAGCGCCAACCGGTATTCCGTCTTGGCCGCTCGGATGCTATCCAGATGTTGCTCATCCAGGAGGGTCAGAATCCGTTTTGCTTTGTCTGCCCACTCGCCTTTCATCTTTTCGACGGTCGATTGATCACTGGGCACACCCAACCAAGGCAACGGTACTGGGGGACTTAAGTATGCAGTGACTTCGCTTTCCATCGTGTCGATCAGCGTTCGTTTGTGATCGAGCTGACGGATCAGGTTGACTTCGTAGTCAGAATTGCTGATGGGCGCAAAGGCAAGAAAATCGGATCTGATCAGATTCAAAGATCTCAGATCCAATGACCCTTCAACCGCTATCACCAATCCGACGATAATCCAGGCAACACCGATCCGGTTGAGCACCCGCTTGCGTGTGCCACGGAACAAACGCTCGGCAAACTCCAAAGTGGTTGTCGCGCCGCTTTCCTGCGGCAGAATCCGTTCAATGAGTTCCTGATAAAAGACCGAGGCCGGTTTTTTCTTTGGGTCCACAAGATCCCCACGAGGGGCAAAACTCAGGAAATAAACCCCGCGGAAATTCGGCCTGATCCGCTGCAATTCACTACCGGAAATAGACTCAATCAGGCGGCCAAGGGCGGCTGAAAGACTGGACACCTGGCCCTGTAACCGGATCAGTGATGCTGTCGAGATTCCGTTCTGACTGCCTTCTGCGATATTAAGGGCGATCTTGTCCTGGATAACTTTACCCAGTTCGTTAATGAATTCGAGCGAGAATTTTTGCAGTCCATCCTCGGTATTTAGAAAGTGCTTGTCTTCCTGGCCAAAACCCGCGCCCAGGGCCTGGCCCCGCTCGGCCTCGGAAAGCAGGCGGGTAAACTCATCGAAACCGTCCAGGCGCCACAAGTCGGTCACCACAAGAAATACGGGAACCTGGATTCGCAGTGCCCGAATCGCGCTCTGGATGAGATCATTTACCGACCGGCCCATTTCATGGATTCGATCTTCCGAACCCATAAGAAGCCCGACAGGGGCCGATATGATTACCCCCTCAAAGGGTCGCTGCTCGCGGTAGCGATTTAGACTCTGGAGCAGGTCCTGCCAGACCTTGTTTGAGCTTCCCCCGTCGACGATTTCCGGGCCGCACGACAAGCACAGGAAAGAATCGAGGATATCGATATCGATAGCCGAACCTGATGACACATCTGGGCTAATTTCAAGGGCGGCATTATTATTATGGCGCTTGAGGTAACGGCGAAAATCTCCAGCCTCGCATTCGAACTCTATCAGCCAGGGAACCTGATATTCACCGCTACGCCCCACCCGCCGGCGCATGGCCTTTTGCAATTGACGGAAACGATCCTCACTTGCGTCGCGCGAAAAACCCAGCTTGGCAAGCAGGGATTTTTCCCGCGGCTCCAGATCAAGAAGCTGCTTCGCCTTTCTTTTTGCCCTCCATCGGTTCAGTAGCCGCCTGAGCACAAAAAACGCGACCACAGCTATCAGGAAATAGGCCGTGACCCGAATTGCCGCCTGCTCGGGATAACCCAGACCTAGCATTACGATAAGGATTCCGAGGCTGATTGCAGCTATCAGTAGGACAATCAAAAACCATTTGAATACTTTCATTATTTGACCGTAACGCTAGAAAATTCTATTGCCGTGGATTTCTTTGACCCGACCGAACTACGCTGTTGGCGGGGTTAATCATCCCCAACCAACCCGCCAACCCATGAACTGGCAGCCCCCAAAAGCGCACCGAACCCACCCGCTGGTTCGGCGTTACCAGGATCGGCCAACCCGCTCTCAAGAACGCCGTGGGTCGCCGTTGAGTCCACGACCTGTTTTATAGAGGCCGAGTAATAAGCAAAAAGCGCGACGACGACCAGAACCCCGACAATATTCGTTGTGATAAGGCCCCCACGCCGCGACGCGCGATTAACGGTGCCCCGCTGGCCCAAGCCACGGTAAGCGCTTGGACACAAAACTCGGTCACTGGCCCTGGCGCGACGCAACAACTGCACCGACTCACGGATTCGGTGTTTCACCTCATCGATACTGGTCAGATCCTTATGCAGCGCAGCGACCAGCCCTGAGTCCAGGCAGCTCAGATAAATTAATTGAATATCATAATTCTGCGCTAATGGCTCGAGCACTTTGCTCATCTCTGAAAAAACTCTATCGCCTCCTGTCCTGGTGCCGAAGAACCGCTCCTGAAGCAGATGCTGTTTCCATTCAGCTGCGAATTCGGTATCGGAAGACATTAAGAGCTCATCGATCAGAACCGCATATGAGAACTTAGCCGCTTCAATCTGTGCGCTACTGTGGTGCGCCTCGCTTGCGTCGCGCTCGGCCATCCCGAAAGCCTCAACAAACTGTTTCTCCATATCACCCGGACTTGAAGATCGGAGCTCACGCGTGGGGAGTTGCTCAACAAGGAGCAGCACCGGATGGAAACATTCGATAAGCAGCACGGCCTATATACCTATTTCTGTACCGCTACGAGTTCGATCGCGATACCTTCGGGCATATCTTTCCATTCGATAGCGATGTCTCGATCACTCTCAATCGTGCGCCACACTTTGGATAAGTTGTTTAGCTTAAAAAAGAACGCCCGTTCGCGAATCGGAGCTCCGGCCGGCCGCGATGGTGACAGCTGACACGGTAATCCCGATAAAGAGAACCGGATCAGGTCCTTCATTTCAGACTCTGCAGCAATCCGGGTACTGGATTGAAAACTGCTGACCCAGGCATTTTCTACGTCCGGTGATTCAACCATCAGAAAGTAGTCCACGGTATCCCCGAAAAAATGAGCCGGGATTTCGGTGTACAACCGTTCTTCGCCCACGCTGACGAAGGGGACCACCAGCCGCGGCGTCGGGGTCAACTCGTCCAGTAATATGGGGATAAGGCTTAACGCACGCTGAAAACAGACCGCCGGGTTACCGTGATCGTAAGTCAACAGTTCTGACGACCCGCCCCGGTAACTTCCGGTCACATCGATCAGATCTGAAAAAACACTGAGTCTCGAAATGAGGACGCCCATGGGCTCGAAAAGCGCGGCCGGATGGACAAAGGGGCCGCTAATTAGGTGCCGCATACTGGCCGTGCATTCACTCAATGCCTGCATACCCCCCATAAGCCGCGCTTCACGTCGGCCATGCTCTAGCGAACTGCCATTGAAAGTCTTTTTGATTTCTTCCAATCCACGAGCCGTCGTCATCGCAGCCTGGTAGAACTCCTGCGCGAGTGCCTGCAACACATCAGAGCAACGCAAATTGCTTGTGGGAAACGAAAACTGTGGATCATGCTGGACCACAGCATCATCCATAAGCAACCTTGCACAATGCAGCAATTCGTAATCGGAAGCCGTATCGACATCGTAGTTTGTGAAGAAGCGGATATTGAACTCGATCAGGTCAACCTTGACCGACCTGTCGGCATCATTGAAGTCGAGTAATTCCAGAGGCGCGCTGTTGCTGCTCCGTGCATCACTGCTATCACCCACGTTCGACGCAGATGGGTTGTATCGCCGCAGGCCCACGTAAACCTCGAGTGGGCGCGTTGAATCCGTCCATTGGTCTGAGAAATTCAGGTCCGGCACCTGGCTGTTGCCGGGAAACTCCACGAGCGTGCCGTCCGGCGTAACAGCAGACATAGCCTTGATCCGCAGTGTCCCGGCCTGCAGCAAGCTGTTATCTAACTCAAGGTGAGCGAAGCCCCAGGTTTCGCTAGGCACGATCTTCAGGGCTTCCCCTTGAAGTTGCGACACATGATTAGTCAGGTATTGAAGGTGTTGTGATTCCAGAAATTGTCCGGAATACCATTTTGGTTGTCTTCCATAGTTCATGTTGTCAACTCCTGATGCGTCGCGGCCCGGTTTTCTCGTTGCATTATCCAGTTTGCCTTATGGAACATTGTAGAAGAACCGGCCCAACAGTCCCGGCGCCTCGAGCCAGAATGTCGTGGATGTGGTCTGTTCTGAGAGAATTTCCTGGGGTCCCAGCTTCAGTTCGATAAGTTCGTACGGTGAATACATCGGGGTATCGTTATGAAACAGTGCTATCGGATCGGCATGGTACGTCCGGTCGAGATAAACAGGCGTATCGAAAACCAATAGTGACTTACCGGGTTTCAGATCGTAGTACCCGGCAACGATCACTAAGTGCTTGCTCAACTCACCGCGCGTCAGCACCACCGTGGTCTTTGAACCCGGTTGCACCCGGAAAGTGTCGATACTGATTATTGCCGGATCATCGAGATCCTTCTCGAGAATCTTCTGAAGACCAAGGGAGCTTTTCGCCAGTTGGGAGATGATGCCACGGCTGCTCGTCTGCAAAAAGCCGATCGTTAATCCATTATTGGTATTTTCGAACCAATTAAGATCATTGTGCGCATCGATATTGACTGTAAGCGCACCCTTTTGCTCTGGGATATTTCCCGCTGTCAGCTGGCTCAGCTTAAGCGGCCGAGTGACCTCAACCGGCCGCGTAATGCAACCGGTAAGCGCCACCAGAATCATCAGTATCGATAAAAAGCGCAGGTAAATGCTCATGTTGAGTTAATCACACGGTATACCCGATGATGCAACGCGCCACACCCGATAGCCCCGATTGCGATGAGAGCCTCCAGAAACGGGGACAGTGACTGCCTGCTTTTGCATTTTTTTGAATCTCGCAAAACAGCAACAGGCTGGACGACTCGATGGCCGCCCAGCCTGACTGCAAGGCAACTTAAGCCCGAAGAGCGGGTTACTCGCCCGTCCAGGTGTCCTCAAACTCAGTTCCACCAGGCTCATGAGAGGCTGTTACTTTGTTGTAGGCGAAAGTCACGAGCTCGAATGCCGGCATGTTGTCGTTCGCCGGATCCAGCACATCAGGGGATGTCACCGAGATGTTGGTCACTTTCGCCCCCTCGAGCATGATCTCGTAAAACGGCTCCGGATCCCCGTCGCCTCCGATATCACCGGGGCGGAAAAACGAGAAAGTGCACTCCAGTGGAACGGGATTTGTCAGCGCCTGAGCAAGCAGCGGCGAGGACGCATCGAGATGCTTTTTGATTGTCAGCTGTTCGTGCCGGCGATTACCGGTGATCTGCCCGGATAATCGATCGGTGGGAATGGTCATTCCCCAATGAAATTGGAGTACAGAAATCTCATCTTCATGCTCAGCAACCGCAAACTGCCCGATACTCTCCTCGGTATTTGCCCCGTCGGAAATATCCGCGATTTCCAGATAAATGTTGTAAGCCAAACTAATTCTCCTTCAATAATGAATGTCAGTTGGAGTTCTAAGATATCCGGGGTCAATCCGGTTCGATGTGATAGCCATCACATCGAACCGGGAGATTCATAGCCCCGGGAACCTGTAAACCCTGAATTCGTCCCTGTAAATAAGTTATGCCGCTTCTGCTTCCCCGCCGTCAACAGATCCGGTCAGAGAAAGCGTGAAGTTGGCGCCCATAAACTTAAAGTGCGGTGTCACTTCCATACTGATGGAATACCAACCGGCGTTGGACGGAATCTCCGAGACCGCGATCTTGGCATTTCGCAGCGGTCGAGAGCTACGCATTGCCGAAGGGACGTTCTCCTGGTCCGCAACATAACTTCTGATCCAACGATTCAGTTCGGCCTCGATCTCGCCTCGTGACACCCACCCCCCGAGGTTCTCTCGCTGTAGAACCTTTAGATAATGGGCGAGTCGGGTGACCACGAACAGATACGGCAGTTGTGTACCCAGTTTATAGTTCAACTCTGCCTGTTTCGCCTCAGCATCGGAGCCAAAAAACTTGGCCTTTTGAATTGAATTTGCCGAGAAGAAAGATGCATTGTCGGTGCCCTTTCGCAAGGTCAACGGCGCAAAACCAAGATTGCTGAACTCAAACTCGCGACGATCTGAAATGGGGATCTCGATCGGCCCGGCTACAAAGAACTTTCCATCGCGATCATAAACGTACGAGGGAAGGCCGGTAACAGCGCCACCACTTTTGGGGCCGATAATATTGGGGCACCAACGATATTTCGCAAATGAATCGACCACCCGTGTTGCCAGCGCAAAGGCCGCGTTGCCCCAACAGAAATTGTCGTTGTCAGCGGCGTTCTCCTCATAGTCGAATTCGGCAATTTCGTTCTGTGAGCCGTAGGGCGCCCGCAGAAGAAATCGAGGCAGAGTCAGGCATACATTCCTGGAATCTTCGGCGGTTCTGAGGCCGTTCCATGTCCGGTAGGTTGGCGAATCAAAGACCGACTCCAGATCTTTAAGCTTATAAAGCTCTGACCAGGAATCGAGCCCCAGGAATGAGGCACTGGCTGCCGTGATGAAGGGCGCGTGGGCCATTCCACTGACATTTGCCATGCAGCGCAGCAGTTCGCAGTCTTTCTCGCCCGGTCCGAAATCGTAGGCCCCGACAATCGCCCCTACCGGCTCTCCGCCAAACTGGCCGTATTCGTCGGTATAGATCAATTTGTGTAACGAAGAATCCGTAATCTCTGAAGCATCGGCGAAATCTGCCGCCAACTCCTCTTTGGTCACGTCGAGCACCTGAATTTTGATGTTTTCCCGAAAA
>PBSU01000064.1 GCA_002726415.1 Acidiferrobacteraceae bacterium
CTACAAGCACTCCGGTATCGGAAAGGACCTCGGCCATCAAGCCTTCGAGGCCAATCAAAGGCTAAAGAGTGTACTTATAGACGTCGGATAATAATTTGCCACGCTGTTATTGTGACGCCTTGCTCTCAGGCGATTTGACGTTCTTTGACGATTTCACTGTGTAGGATTCAGCGTACGAATGATAATTGTTGCATTGAACGTTAAGATATCGCCAAACTTGAAACGCGACAGCGCTGGGTTTTGATCACGGTTTCGTCGGATTTCTAGGGGTGGAATCGAATTTTCTTTGTAACTTGCTGATTTTCAGTATCTCTTTACCTTCAGAATTACTCCGATGCCCATGTTAAGTACCAACATCTATCGAAGCGTCACCCACCAGATCAGTTTCACTTAACAGGATTCCATCTGCATCCGCATAAAGAAATTGCCCAGGATGAAAAACCACACCAGCAAAGTGCACTGGAATATCGGTTTGGCCGCCACCTTGTTTCGATGGTCGCGCTGGATGTGTTGCCAGTGCTCTTACGCCGATAGGTAAGGTAGAGATCGCAGCACTATCGCGCAGACAGCCATTTATCAATAACCCAGCCCAGTTATTATCAAGCGCCAGCTGTGCCAGTTTGTCCCCGAGCATGGCGCAGCGTAAAGATCCACCGCCATCTATCACAAGAACGTGCCCTGCTCCATCAGATTCCAGAGTCTGTTTGATCAGCAGGAAGTCTTCAAAAACTTTCAGGGTTCTGATTGGACCACTAAAGTCAGTCTTGTCGCCAAAAGCTCGAAAGGCAGGTTCACAGACCTGCACGTTCTGTGAATACGCGTCGTAAAGGTCAGCGGTAGACACGGCACTCTTTTGCATCAGCCACACCAGTTGGGGTTTTCATCGTTTTCCACAGCCAGATACTTGTAGAGCAGTTCCTGTCCAAGGTTGATGTTATCGATATACACCACCGCTGAGATTTCCCCCGCTTGGTCGCGTTGCTGCTCGTCGAGGGTAATCTCGGAGGCTTCCAATAAAAGCATATTAGCGTAGTCTTTTGCCTTCATCGCTTTCTCGCCTTCTCCTTCGCACCAGGATTCTTTCGATTGAGGATCTGGCTTGAGGCGCGGAGCTGTAACTTTGGCAAGATGTACCGTTTCGCGCTGCCCGGAGATTTCCATCACCATGGTATCGCCATCAATGACCTCAAGAAGCGTTGCAGGGGTGTAGTTACACAGGCAACCCCCGGCCAGAGTAGTTCTGACTGCAAAGAGGGCGCATACAAAAAGAAGGGTCCGAGCCAATAAACACAGGGGTTTCATAAGTGGTGTTGCCTGAAATTCTGCCGATTGATGATGTTCGGCCCATGCCTTACAGCGCAGTCGGTAATGGTAGCGGATTTTCTCCCGGTATTTGAACGACATGAAATTGCCTGCAAACGGTAATAACCAGCCAGATTAAGTACGTATTGCTCGAGTTACGAAGAAAATGGGTGATAAGATCGTAGTAATACCTTCAAAGTACACGGGTTTAGAGTGAATAATACCGGCGGAAGGTAATATGTTGACTGATTTTCGTTGCTATGTTTCACTGCAAGAAGCGCTTTCTAAGCATAGCCATCTTGATTAGGTAGAAGTAGTGCTAGAAATTGGCAAGATAAACAGAAAGTCATTTTTTCCATCGGAGGAACCTGAGACATGAAAGAAGTTAAAACTTTTCAACAGATGTATCGTGACGGCCACGTTAACCGCCGTGAATTCCTGGCGGCTATGGGCGCCTTGGGCATCACCGCAACAACGGCAGGGAGTCTTTTGGGCTCGGCCAGTGCGTTAGCCGCGAGCCCAACCCGTGGCGGTTCGGTGATCTTTGCATCGAACTTGCATGGACCTGACGATACGCTGGATCCGATTCTGGGTACGTCAACTATCGACTACACCCGGGCCAATACCATGTACAACGGACTCATTCAGGTCTGGAACGACATGAGTCTGCATGGCGAACTTGCGGAAGAGTGGAGTGTGAATGACGACGCCACTGAGTACACCTTCAAGATCCGCAAGGGTGTGAGTTTCCATGATGGACATCCACTTGAGGCACACGATGTTATCTGGAGTATGAACCGCCACATCGCTGATGGCTCACCTTCGTCGATCAAGTCTTTCTTCGCCAATGTCATTGAGTGGAAAGAGGTCGACAAGTACACGGTCAAACTGACCCTGTCATCGCCCGATGCCGATATGCCGGTCAAGCTGACGCAGCCCCAGGCGAAGATTGTCAGAAAAAATGCAATGGACTGGTGGAAGGCTGGTACCGGCCCCTACGTGACCGAAGAATTCCAGGCAGGCGTGAAGTCAACGCACTCACGCAACAACAACTACTGGCGTGACACTGGTCAATGGCTTGATGGCATTGAGATCACTGCAATCACTGATCCGAACGCACGACTAAATGCATTGCTTGCGGGTAGTGTGGACATGATCACATCGATCAGTGCAAAACAGATCAAGAAGATTGAGAGTTCGGGACAAAGTGTCCTGTCAGTGCCTTCGGGTCTTTACGGTGGTATCTGTTGCTTGAAGAATACGGCACCCGGTGACAATGATGACCTCGTTCAGGGTTTACGTTTAATCCAGGATCGTGAGCGGGTCGTCCGTAAGTTCCTGAAAGGCCATGGCACGGTGGGTAATGACCACCCGATCAACGTTGCTTATGGCGCAGATCACTGCCATGAACTGCCGCAGATTCCCTATGATCCTGACAAGGCCAAGTACCACCTCAATAAGTCCGGGTACTCAGAGGTTGAACTCTATGTGGCGCCGGTATCGGGGGCGATCGAAGATACCTGTCTCCTTATGCAGGCCAACCTCAAAAAGATCGGCTTTAACCTGAAGCTCAAAAAGGTTCCGACCGATGGTTACTGGGGCGCGGTGTGGATGAAAGAGCCGCTTAATGTCGTGACCTGGAATATGCGCCCGACCGCGAACGCCATGATGTCAATCCAGTTTGGCCCCAACGGCAACTGGAACGATACGTTCTGGAATAGCGACCGCATGGGCGTATTGCTTAAGGACTCTCTGGCAGAGACAGATCCAGCCAAGCGTCACGAGATGCATTGCGAGATGCAGAAACTGGTGTCCACGGAAAGCGGCATCATCATCCCATATCACACTAACATTCTGGATGCCCACAACCCGCAGATTCAGGGTTTCTCGAACTGCCCGTTGGGTCAGTTCGGTGGCAACGGCTGGGCCGAGCATATCTGGAAAACGGGCTAAGGCTCTTTCTTAAGTGGTCTTCGAGAGGGGTTCGCACGGCAACGTGCGAACCCCTTTATTTAAGCACTTTCCAACTTCTCAATAGGCATTAAATATGCTTTGGCGGGCCTTACTTGGACGACTCGGCATTAGCCTTGTGACACTTTGGATCGTGTCCGTGCTGATTTTTATCGGCACGAACCTGCTGCCCGGCGATGTCGCCCAGATTATCTTGGGGCAGATGGCGACGCCGGAGAGTACCGCGGCCTTAAGGGCTAAATTAGGTCTCGATAAGCCTCCTATCCAGCAATACTTGGTTTGGCTACAGAACGTTGCGATGGGAGATCTGGGTATCTCCAAAGCGGGACTTGGGGCAGGACTCGGAACCCCCATCGTCGAGATGCTGGGACCACGGGTTTTCAACACGGCTCGCCTCACTTTGCTGGTGGCCGTGGTCGCTGTTCCGGTCTCTCTTTTCCTTGGCCTTATTGCCGCGATGCATCCCGGCACCAGGCTGGATCGCTCGATTACCTTTGCCACGCTTAATCTGATCTCGGTGCCAGACTTTCTGGTTGCCACGGCATTGGTATTGGTTTTTGCTGTGGGCCTGGGTTGGCTGCCGTCCATCGTTTACCTAAGGGGGGATGAAACCGGCTGGGTGTTGATCAAAACCCTGGCGATGCCTATGTTGACCCTGGTGATTCTGGTTTCCTCCCAGATCATCCGAATGACACGGGCGACCGTGCTTAATGTCATGAGTTCGCCGTATATCGAGATGGCGATTCTGAAGGGGGTCCCACGGAAAAGAATTATTCTGCGCCATGCCCTGTTTAATGCGGTGGGCCCGATCGTTAATGTGATTGCGTTGAACCTCGCCTGGCTCGTCGGCGGCGTTGTTGTGGTTGAGCAGATATTTTCGTACCCCGGTCTTGCCAAACTCATGATTGAAGCGGTCCTCATGCGGGACATGCCATTGGTTCAGGCCTGTGCCATGATTTTTTGTACTACGTATATCGTGTTGATCTTCATTGCCGACATGGCGACGATTCTCTCTAACCCCAGATTGCGCCATCCAAAGTAAGGAAACGCCTGAGCATGTCTGAATCACAACAGGAAACCAGCCCCTCGACACAGTTCGAAGAACTGCCGGACGCGCCGCCCAAACGCAAGGTCAAACTCAGCTGGCCTGGAAAGATTGGCATCGCGGTGGTGATTTTCTGGGCCATCATTGTGGCGATTGGCCCGACGATCGCCCCGTATCACGAGGCGGATATCCTCGACGAAGAACTCTTTATTGTGCCGGGCAGTGATGAGATGTACCCCGACACGGACTTTCAACCGCCCAGCAAGATTGTTTATCTAGGCAGTGATTATCTCGGACGTGACACCTTGTCGCGAATTCTGTTTGGCGCACGAACGACCATCGGTATCTCATTTATCGCGACGCTTCTGGCCTATCTGCTTGGCGTGACGTTGGGTATCGCATCGGCCGTCGGCAGCAGGTTTCTCGATATGTCGTTAAGCCGTGTTAATGATGCGCTGCTCTCGATTCCATCCATTATGTTTGCACTTGTCATGATCGCCGCGCTGGGCAGTACCATACCCCTGCTGATTTTATTGACCGGAATTATTTATGCGACCAGCGTGTTTCGCATTGCCCGTTCGCTCGGCCAGGAGGTCATGGTCAGTGATTTTGTCGAGGCGGCCAAGGTTCGCGGTGAAGGACTATGGTGGGTTATTACCCGGGAGATTCTGCCCAATATCGCCATGCCGCTGGCAACCGACTTCGGGCTGCGTTTTGTGTGGGTGATCCTGTTTGTCTCTTCTTTAAGTTTTCTCGGCCTCGGCGTGCAGCCGCCAATGTCTGACTGGGGGAGCATGGTTAAGGAGAATCTTCCGGGGCTTGTGTATGGCTCGGTCGCGCCATTGATGCCGGCGCTGGCAATTGCCACGCTAACGATTTCTGTCAATATGATCGTGGACGATATCTCAGCCCACTCAGGCGGTAAATTGGCCAAGAGAATGATTTCATGAGCGCGCTGCTTGAGGTCGATGACCTTCGTATCAGCGCCCGCAACGACGACGATGAACTGACGCCCATCGTCAAAGGAGTCAGCTTTACTGTCGCGCGCGGCGAGGTAGTCGCGCTGATCGGCGAATCGGGTTCTGGCAAAACCACGATTGCGCTCTCGTCGCTCGGCTACACCAAGCCCGGGCTTGAGTTTACGGGAGGCGAGGTGCGCCTAGAGGGCGAGGACGTCATTACTATGGAGTCCGACCAGTTGCGTGGTTTGCGGGGCCAGCGGGTTGCCTATCTCGCGCAAAGTGCAGCAGCAACCTTTAATCCAGCGCTGACTATCGGAGAGCAGGTCACTGAAACATGTGTTTTGCACGGCATCCTGACCCAGGAACAAGCGGATCAGCGTGCCGAAACACTATATCGGGCGTTGGAATTGCCGGACCCAGACAGACTCGGCAAACGTTACCCCCATCAGGTATCCGGCGGACAGCTACAGCGGCTGATGGCAGCCACCGCCTTATGTGGAAAGCCCGATCTTCTGGTGCTCGACGAACCTACTACCGCGCTTGATGTCACCACCCAGATTGAGGTGCTCAAGGCTTTCAAGTCAGTGATCAAGCAGGAAGGTGCGGCCGCGATCTATGTGACCCATGATCTCTCCGTCGTGGCGCAGATCGCGGATCACATCGTGGTGCTGTATGCGGGTGAAATCCAGGAGCATGGCACGGCTGAGCAGGTGGTGAGTAAGCCAAGCCATGACTACACCCGCCGGCTGATGCATGCAGTTCGGCCGCCACCCGCCGCAGGCCAGGGCGATGAAACCAGCGGTGAACATCGGCGCGAAGCGCCGGCGCTTGAGGTGAAAGATATCCTCGCGGGTTACGGTAGGACCCAGGGAGGCGTTCCTTCAATAACCGTCTTGCGCGACGTCAACGTTGCTATTGAACGGGGACACAGTGTCGGCATCATCGGTGAATCAGGCTGCGGCAAATCAACCTTAGCCCGGGTGATGGCGGGTCTTTTGCCCGCAGCCCAGGGGCAGGTGCTGCTCGATGGTGAGGAACTCAAGCCCGCGCTGCAGCAACGCAAGCGGGACGAACTTCAGAAAATACAGTTCGTTTTCCAGATGGCCGATACCGCGCTTAATCCGCGCCAGCGCATAGACCATATTCTCGGCCGTCCGCTGGAGTTCTATCTCGGCCTTAAAGGCGAAGAAAAACGCCGACGTATTGGCGAACTACTGCAGATGGTGGAGTTGCCTCAGGAGTTTGCCGGGCGGTATCCGGAAGAGCTTTCCGGCGGTCAGAAACAGCGCATCAATTTGGCCCGTGCACTGGCGGCATCACCGGAGGTACTGTTGTGCGACGAAGTGATCTCGGCGCTCGATTCCATTGTCGGCGCCAACGTTATTGAACTATTGAAACGGCTGCGCAAGCAGACCGGCGTTTCTTTTGTATTCATCAGCCACGATTTGTCTACCGTGGCTTCGTTTGCCGATGAGATTGTGGTGCTCTACGCTGGTCGGGTTGTCGAGAGAGGCACCACCGATGCAGTACTCTCTCCGCCGTATCATCCCTACACACGGCTTCTGATCAGTTCTGTTCCCGAACTTCGGGTGGGCTGGCTTGAAGAAACCATGGAAACCCAGGAAGCCCAGGCCGGTATCGACCGTGTCGTGACGCTGACGGATAAGGGCTGTCCGTTCTTCGATCGATGTCCCTTGGCGATTGAAGGCACCTGCGACGAAGAGACCCCGCCGGTCCGGGCATTAACTGGTAGCCACGCCATTGAATGCCACCGCAGTGAGGCCGAGTTCGCGCATTAAGCCTTTACGGTATAGCCGCCTAGCATGGTGGAAAGTGAATACGATCGATACGATGCGGTCGGTCTCGCCGGACTGATCGCAACGCGTGATGTCCCGCCTGGCGAACTCATTGAGATTGCAATCAGTTTGTCCGATTATCTGGCGTGCCATGGTCTGCCGGATTTGGCTGATGGCAACGCTGACACCATCAGGTGCGAGCAAGACGCTGAGATGGGCAGACCCAGCGCAATAGTCACGAGATGATTCTGGAGGGAAAGATGCCCACTGACCTGTGGCTCGCGTGGCGACCAAGGTGATGAGTGGACGGTTCTTTGCCTGATGTGCCGCGCGACACAAGTTTGTATTTTTCAACCGCTATGACAGAATCGTGCGATGACTCAGTATCAAGTCACCTCTCTTGCACAAGGATTGCCGGCAACAGTGCCTTTTGTCGGGCCCGAGGCGCAAGAGCGTGCATTCAATAAACGCTTCGATGCGCGTATCGGCGCTAACGAGAACGTCTTTGGACCCTCGCCACAGGTAGCCAAGGCCATCAGCGATTTCGCTTTGCAGGCCTGGAAATACGGAGACCCCGAATTTTTTGATCTTCGACACGCAATTGCTGAGCATCATGATGTTGCACCCGAACACATTATGGTCGGCGAAGGGATCGATGGTCTTTTTGGTTATCTCGTGCGATTGTTTGTGGGTCTGGGCGACAAGGTCGTGACCTCTGCCGGGGCCTATCCCACCTTTAATTTTCATGTGGCCGGTTACGGAGGAGAACTGGTGGCGGTTCCCTATCGCGACGACCATGAAGACCCTGAAGCCCTGATCGACGCAGCAAACGTGCACCAGCCCAAGCTGGTTTATATCGCCAACCCGGATAACCCCATGGGTACCTGGTGGGACGCGGGCACTATCGAAGCGATGATTGAGCGGGTGCCCGACAAATCATTACTGGTACTTGATGAGGCTTATGGCGAATTTGCCCCAACCGGTGTGCTGCCCGGGATCGATCCCTCGGATACGCGCGTGTTGCGGTTTCGTACTTTTTCTAAAGCCTATGGGCTTGCGGGTATTCGTGTCGGCTACGCAATAGGCGAGCCCACGTTGATTAACGAGTTTAACAAGATACGCAATCACTTTGGTGTGGGTTGCGTGGCGCAGGTGGCCTGTCTTGCAGCACTGGCAGATCAAAAGTACCTCGATGAGGTGATCACCAGAGTTGCCGATGCGCGCGAACGGCTCTATCAGATCGCATCAGCTAATGGCCTCAGCGCGTTGCCATCGGCGACCAATTTCGTGGCCATTGACTGCGGTCACGATGGGGATTTTGCCGTGGGTGTGCTCAAGCGTCTTATTGAGCAGGGTATTTTTGTGCGAATGCCGGGCATCGCACCGCTTAATCGCTGTATCCGGGTCTCCGTTGGACAGCCACAAGATCTTGACCTTTTTGCTGAGGCCTTACCCAAAGCCCTCACAGCTGCACCTGTCTGACATCACTACACAAAGAGCGCGCAGTTTTTCATCAGGAGATAAATCATGTCGATTACATTGGATCAAGCCAGAACCGTGATTGAGGGCGCGCTGACTAAGGCGCGCAGTCTCGACTTAAAGCCCGTCAGCGTGATGGTGTTGGATAATCGCGGGTCAATTGTTGCGGCAGCCTCTGAGGATGGGGTCAGTGCGATGCGGGCCAAGATCGCCCATGGCAAAGCCAATGCCGCAATTCAGCTGGGCATGGGCACACGCGCGCTGATGAACCGGGCAGAACAACAGGCTTACTTTATCCAGGCCATGAACGGTCTTGCCGGGGGCGATATGGTGCCGGTGCCCGGTGGCGTGCTTTTGCGCAATCTGTCGGGGGATCTGTTGGGTGCTGTCGGAATCTCGGGAGACACGTCAGATAACGATGAGGCGGCGGCTTTGGGTGGGATCGAAGCGGCTGATCTTATCGCTGAGACAGGCTGATCAAGTGTGGCACTGCCGCGTGGTGATCTCCTGACTGGGAGACCGGGGGAGTTGCGGTGTGATGATGATATCAGGCGGTCAGGGATCGGTTGAGCACCTTGATATGTTCTACCCCCAGACCACAACAACATCCCAGCATATTGATACCTTGTGCACGCCACTGCTCTGATGCCGTGCAGTAAGCCTCGGGCGAGATAACACCATCAAAAACCCATTCGTGCTTGCTGCGTTTTTTGCTTTTGCCCCCCTGGCTATGGGCATAAACCCCGACCCATCCGGACCAGTCGTTCTTTAAAGCGCGTAAGCCGTCATCGACCAGATCGACTTTCGTGTGCATGATGCTGATCAGGGGTATCTCATAGGCTTTAAGGGCATCCAGCGCCTGAGAGAGGGGTTCTCCGTTTCTCAGACAAACGGTTCCCTGATCATCGATCATGCAGGTGACGCCTACCCAGACGGGTAGGCCCGTGACCAGTGCCGCCTCCAGCGTGATACACATCCGGTCTATATCGATCATCATCTCAAGCATAAGCAGGTCAGCCCCGGCCTCTTTCATTATCTGCGCCTGGCTGGCAGCACTGCGATTGAGGGCGCTGAGTGTGGGTTTGTCTCCCGTCCAACTCCAATAGGAGATACCCCCGGCAACCACGATATCCGGATTGGCAGAGTGATCGCGTGCTTCAATGGCCAGTTCGACGCCCCGGCGGTTCAGGGCTTCGAAGTGTTCTATCATGCCGGCGTCGCGCAAGGCGTGTTCGCAGGTCGCGAAAGTATTGCTGATAATGATTTGAGCTCCAGCACCGATATAGTCACGGTGCACTTCACGCACAATATCGGGGTGGCTCAGTGCGCCCCCGCCGTTCCAGGCATTTTCGAGCTGAGGCACCCCGCGACGCTCAATCTCGGTACCGGTCGCGCCATCATTAAGAATCAACTCTCCGGCCTCAATGCGTTTCGCCAGTTTCTGGTAACGGTGGGTCATGGGTGCTTCCTTAAAAGCGCCAATAGTCGCTGCGGTCTAGGGCAGGCCTTTGGGTTTGTGTTGTGACTCTGCGTACATAGTCCGGGTAATGGCCTCAAGTGAGCGTTGTTGGTGTTCAATGTTCTTTAAAGGATCTTCAGATGCCGGGCCGCGCTCAAGATCAAAATGACCGAAATGATCCTCGCCCCGAACCAGTATCGCAGTATCGCGCGGGCCTTCCTTGACGGCACGGGTGGGCAGGTAATCCATGAGCAGGCCTATTCTTCGATCGCCGGACTGGTTCAGGCCCGAGCAATGAATAATGCCGTGGTTAATTACGGTCGCCTCTCCTGGCGCAAGTTCAATGTCGATAGCTCCGGATTTATCAAATTGCTCATCAATAAATTGGGCACGCGACAGAATACTTTTGGGATCATTGCCTTCGCGGTGCGAGAGCAACGCTCCCTTGTGTGAACCCGGGATCACCCGAAGACAGCCGCTTTCCCGGTTAGCCGGGCTCAACGCGAGCCAGCAGATCGACAGAAAGGGCTTGAGCTTGATGTAGGCCGTATCCTGATGCCATGCCGCGTGCTGGCCGGTGTTGACCTCTTTGGTTCGAAAGGTGGAGTTCCAGTGCAGCAGATCCGGCCCCAGAAGGTCTTCCATGACATCCAGCAGTCGGGCGTCTTTGGAAAGACGATCTACTGCCGGAAGAATCAGGTTTGCCTTGAAATCGAGTTGCCCTTTGAGTTGGGGATAACGTGCCTCAAAGTCTTCAAGTTGGTCACGCAGTGTCCTGGTCTCAGAGTCACTCAGGATACGAAATGCCGGCAAAAAACCCTGCTGGTCAAAATGCGTAATCTGGGCCTGGCTGAGAAACTTGGTTGGCATCTGCCCACTCCCGCGACGGGGTCGGTCGAATCGGTCCGAGAAGGTCCGGTAGTTAAGCCCAAAAGTGTAAAGGATTCGTGCTATCGGACGCTATCAGGTGTCCCGAATTAATGAATAAATCTTCAAAATAAAACACTGGTGCACCAATCAAAGCAACGGTATGATTTCGCCGCCCAAAATCGACCCGGAAAATCTCACGCCATGTCTATGCCCTATCTGACACCGTCAATCCGTTTGCGCAAGACGCCGTTTTCCAATCGTGTCGATCGGGCTGGCGCAAAAGCCTACACGGTGTACAACCATATGCTGCTGGCATCGTATTACGAGACGCCCGAAGAAGACTACCGGCACCTGAAATCGGCTGTGCAGGTCTGGGATGTTGCGGTTGAGAGGCAGGTCGAAGTCAAGGGGCCGGATGCGTTACGACTGGTGCAGATGACCACGCCGCGGGATATGTCTCGAATGCAGGATGACCAGTGCTGCTACATACCTATGGTGGATGTCGCAGGAAAAATGATGAACGATCCTGTGGCTGTACGGCTGAGCCAGGATCGCTACTGGCTGTCGTTGGCTGATTCAGACATGTTGCTTTACTGCAAGGGTCTGGCGGCAGGCGCTGGCCTTGATGTCGAGGTCTTTGAGCCGGATGTTTCGCCCTTAGCGATTCAAGGGCCTAAAGCGGATGAGTTGGTCTCGCGGGTGTTTGGAGAGGACATAGTCAGTACCCGTTTCTTTCGACACAAGACGATCAACTTTCAGGGGCAGGATATGATCATTGCCCGGTCGGGTTGGTCTCACCAGGGCGGATTCGAGCTATACCTGGATGGCAGCCAGTATGGTGAGGCCGTCTGGGATGCATTATTTGAAGCTGGTAGGGATCTTGATGTCCGGGCGGGGTGCCCCAACCTGATCGAACGGATCGAGGCCGGTTTGCTTTCTTTTGGCAGCGATATCACGATGGATCACACGCCCTTTGAGGCGGGCCTGGGTAAGTACTGCAACCTGGATCGCGCCGTCGGATTTTTGGGGCACGCGGCTTTGTCCGCGCTCACGGAGCCATCGAAACAGATCCGCGCCCTTGAAGTCGATGGATCTGCCGTGCCTGCGATAAATCACCCCTGGCCACTGCACAACGCGTCGGGTGATCCTGCGGGATATATCTCGTCTTCAACCTGGTCGCCTGACTTTAATACCAATGTCACGATTGCGATGGTTAACCGGGAACAGTGGGATGCCGGAACCGTGTTAACGGCAAAGGTGCCTGGAGGCGATCGGACTGCCACGGTCCGAGAAAAATTCTGGATTTAGACAAACAACCCGGATTTTCAGGCCTACAGTAAGGCAGCCTCACGAGGAGTTCCCAGAACCGTTGCGTTGTTGGGCAATAGAAGATTGTGGCATCGAATCGGCGAATTCCCAGCATCGCATTTTGTCCGTATATCCCTTAGATTCTGTGTTTCCATCGAATTAATGCTGGGTTGAGTATGGGATTGAATCAGGAGCTATCTGGATTGCTGGTGGTATCTATGGAGCAGGCGGTGGCTGCGCCGTACTGTGGGTTGATGTTGGCAGATGCCGGGGCCCGGGTAATCAAGGTTGAGCGCAAAGAGGGAGATTTTGCGCGGGGGTACGACCGCGGGGCACAGGGCAAAAGCGTTTTTTTCTCCTGGCTCAACAGGGGCAAGGAGTCAATCTGCATAGACCTGAATCAGGAGGATGACGAAGCGTTGTTGCGGACTATGCTCAGACGCGCGGATGTGTTTTTGCACAACCTCGCGCCGGGGGCCCTTACGCGCCGCGGCTTTGGTGGTGAGGCACTACGTGAACATAATCCCGGTTTGATCACCTGTGAGATCAATGGTTATGGATCCACTGGGCCCGGTGCCGGGAAAAAGGCTTACGACTTTCTCGTGCAGGCCGAGAGTGGCATTTGTGCGATCAACGGTACCCAGGAGCACCCGGCCCGCGTGGGGATTTCAATCTGCGACATTGCTTCTGGCCAGACGGCCTTTTCTTCGATCCTGCGCGGCCTGATCCAGCGCGGTCGGACTGGAAGCGGAGTTGACCTTTCTATCGCCATGTTTGATGTCATGGCGGACTTCATGAATTTTCCGCTGCTCGCGCACCGTTACCTGGGCGGGGCACCTGAACGCATGGGCTTAACCCATCCGCTGATTGCGCCCTATGGGGCCTACAGCGTAAAAGATGGCCACCAGGTTCTGATTGCCATACAGAGCGATCGGGAATGGTGTAATTTCTGTAACGCCATATTGGGCCAATCGGAACTTGGCACGGATGCGCGCTTTGTAAATAACACTGAGCGGGTCCGTCATCGTGACGCAATGGATGAAATCATCAATACTGTCTTTGGTCGTCATGATGCTGATGAGATGATTCAGCTGCTGGACGAAGCGCAGATCGCCAATGGCCGTCTGAGCAGTGTGGCCGATCTATCGGAGCACGCGCTGATTCGTAATCTGGTTGCCGATTTTGGTGGCACTGAGGTTAATATGGCGGATCTGCCGGTAGCAACAGACGCCCAGCGCCCAGCGGTTGTTCCCATGCTTGATCAGCATGGTGTATCGATCCGTTCAGAATTCGCTGCTTAGATGGCAGGCCCGATCGATACAGCACGGCACAGCCCAACGCTTTGATTTCTCACACCTTGAATATCAGGATTTACCGCCGATGAGTATCAAGCCTCCGACCTATACGTTGGATCATCCGGAAATCCGGGAAAGCGTGTCCCGGCTGTGTGAGGAATTTCCAGGTGGGTACTGGCGTAAGTGTGATCGCGAGCAAGTCTACCCCGGCGAGTTTGTCCAAGCTTTGACCGAGGCAGGATTTTTGAGTGCGCTGATTCCAGAAGAGTTTGAAGGCTCTGGTCTGCCGTTATCGGCCGGCGCGGCGATTCTCGAAGAGATTCACCGCTCCGGCAGTAATGCCGGAGCCTGTCATGCGCAGATGTATACCATGGGTACGCTGTTGCGCCATGGATCGCAGGAACAGAAACAACAATACCTGCCGGCCATCGCCCGAGGCGAACTGCGATTACAGGCCTTTGGTGTCACCGAGCCAACCAGCGGCACTGACACCACCGCATTGCGCACGACAGCACACCGTAAAGGCGATGATTACATAGTGAACGGCCAGAAGATCTGGACCTCCCGCGCCCAGTATTCAGACCTGATGATCCTGTTGTGTCGTACTACGCCGCGTGAGCAAGTTGAGAAAAAAACCGACGGTCTTTCGGTGCTGTTGGTAGATATGCGTGAGGCCCGGGATAAAACGCTGACTATCCGTCCGATCCGCACCATGATGAATCACGCGACCACCGAGATTTTCTTTGATGATATGCATGTGCCGGTCGAAAACCTGATAGGAGAAGAAGGCAGAGGGTTTCGTTATATCTTGTCGGGTATGAATGCCGAGCGCATTCTGATTGCCTCAGAGTGCATCGGTGATGCCAAGTGGTTTATTGAAAAAGCCACAGCCTATGCTTCACAGCGCTGGGTATTCGGCAAGCCGATTGGTAAGAACCAAGGCGTGCAGTTCCCCATCGCCCGGGCCTATGCGCAGATGCGGGCGGCAGAGCTGGTACTGCGAGAGGCGATCCGCCTTTACGATGCGGGCGAGAATCCGGGTGAAGAGGCCAATCTTGCCAAAATGCTGGCCGCGGATGCTTCCTGGGCTGCTGCAGAGATGTGCGTGCAGACCCATGGTGGTTTTGGTTTTGCCGAGGAATACGATGTAGAGCGTAAATTCCGTGAGGCCCGGCTGTATCAGGTTGCCCCGATCTCAACCAATCTGATCCTCAGCTACCTGGGCGAACACGTGCTGGGTTTGCCGCGTTCTTACTGATTGATTCGCAGGAAAACATTATGACTGTTCGTGACCAGAGGGTGGTTCGCCCTCGAAGAAGTTTCATTTTTGCACCGGGTCTTAGGCCTGAGTTGTATCCCAAGGCGCTTGCCAGTGGCGCAGACATCGTTTGTGTCGAGCTGGAAGACGGGATCGCGCCGCACGACAAGGATGAAGCGCGCGACAAGACCATGGCCCTTTTTGCAAAGGCCCAGGCAGATGATGGCGTGGAGCGCATCGTGCGCATCAACTGCCTGCGATCGGCCGTGGGTCTGGATGATGTTCAGGCGATTCTCGCGACGGACACGCCACCGCCTGCATTGATGCTTCCCAAAGTGGTATCCCCGGATGAGGTGGTCTGGCTGGATGATCTTCTGACGGAGAGAGGCCATAACACCCGATTGCACATCATCATCGAAATGAATGCGGGACTCGAGGCGGTCTTTGATATCGCCCGGGCCAGCGATCGGATCGATGCCCTGTTCTTTGGTGGGGTGGATATGTCGGCGGATCTTCGATGCAGGAATGCCTGGGAGCCCTTGCTTTATGCACGCTCGCGCGTGGTGCATGCGGCAGCCAGTGTGGGGGTAGATGCGGTGGATGTCCCGTATCTGGATCTAAAGGATCTTCAGGGCATGAAAGCCCAGGCGCAACTGGCCAAAGATCTGGGCTTCAGCGGTAAGGGTGCGGTACATCCCAAGCAGATCGCGGACCTGAACGCCGTATTTACCCCGTCGGCTGAAGAAGTGGCCAAAGCGCAGAAAGTTCTCACAGCCTTTGAGGAGGCCAATACCGGGCTTGTGGTGGTGGATGGCAAGCTGATTGAAAAACCCGTGGTGCGCGAAATGCAGCGGATTGTCTCGGTCGCCAAACGCGCCGGTCTCTGACTGGTGCGCCGGGACCGATTTATCCCAGAGCTGTTTTCAGCGCATTCGCCCCGTCTTGTAGCGCCTCGGTGGCTTTTTCCAGCATGCGGCTGTAGTGAATAAAGCTATGCAGAACACCGGGGTAGGTTTTCAGGTCAGCAGGTCGGCCGATCTTTCGCATCGCATTGTGCAAGGCTATGGAGTCATCACGCAATGGATCGCACTCGGCAGCACCAATAAATGCCTGTGGCAGGCAGTGAAGTTCACCGCTTAGCACATTGAAGCGAGAATCAGCCCGGTCTTTCTCCTCGCCAAGATAACTGTCGAGGTAGAATTTTTTTTCCTCGCGGGTAAATTCATATTCAGCGGTACCATATTTTTGCCAGGATGCTGAATCAGTTAACCCGTAGGCGCCGTAATAAAGTAGAAGGAATTTAATGGCACCTGCCTTTTGCTGATGGCAAAGCTGTGTAACGGCTACCGCCATGTTGGCGCCGGCAGAATCGCCTCCCAAGGCCAGCCGTTCGATATCAAGCCCCTGATCTGCACCATCAGTTTCCAGCCAGTGAATGACAGCCAGAGTCTCGTTGATGGCGACAGGAAACTTATGCTCTGGGGAAAGTGCATAATCTATGCCAACGACGCTGGTGCCGGCAAAGTCCGCAAGTAGCCGCATAACGCGATCGTGGGTATCGAGATTTCCCACGACCCAGCCGCCGCCGTGCAGGTAGACCAGCGTAGGGCGGTTGCCTTCACTGCAGGGGTGGTAGATCCGAATTCGAATATCCCGGACCGGGCCCGCGACCGTGAACTCTTTGATGTGGTTCATGGAGGGTTTGATCTCGTTCCACCATGCGCGTTCCTGGTTGTAGTATTTTCGAATGGTCGCAAGAGGTACGTTCTGAAGGTCGTCCTGGGCGGGAGCCAGGGTACGGCGTTTTTCCATCACCGCGATCATTTGCGGATCAAGTTCTGTTCTTCCCATAGCGGTTTAAGCTGACAGTAGTGAGCTTAGTGAAGACGAGGGTGCGTTATAGCGACTTGGCATCACAGGCGCACCCTCGACATGGAAGGATCGTATAGCGGTTTCAGGTGAATCATGCAGGGAACCTTAACTCCGGCTATGTCAAGGCTGTAGGTGCCGCTCTTGAGATAGTCCTGATCGACACCATCGGGGTTGCGCACGTAGCCAAAACCGATCGGACAGCCAACGGTGTGACCATAGCCTGCACTGGTCAACCAGCCGACCCGTTGATCATCACGATACAGCGTCTCGCGTCCAATCAGATTAATGCCGATATCTTCTACCGTAAAGCAGGCCAGCTGTTTTTTCAGGCCCTCACTTTGCTGTTGCATGAGTGCGGCTTTGCCCAGAAAGTCAATATCACTTTCCA
The DNA here is from genome assembly GCA_002726415.1 of Acidiferrobacteraceae bacterium. Lineage (GTDB taxonomy): Bacteria > Pseudomonadota > Gammaproteobacteria > Arenicellales > UBA868 > UBA868. The sequence goes on from PBSU01000064.1 coordinate 17,006, forward strand.
GTTTCACAGCCCAGCCAAGGCCGGCTTCCAGCGGTGTATGATCAGCAGAGAGATCAGACCCCCAGGCGCGATAGCCTTTTTCCAGCCTCAGACTTTCGATCGCGCGATACCCCGCATTGTGGATGCCCATGTCAGCCCCGGCAGACATCAACGACTGGTATACCCCAAGCGCATCAGAGACGGGAATATGCAGCTCAAAGCCCAGTTCACCCACATAAGTTAGGCGCACCGCGGTTACCGTAGTCTCACCGATGAGTAGGGGTCGGGTCATGGCAAAGGGTAGGGCATCGTTATCAACAGGCTCTGTGGTCACCCGGGCCAGCAGGTCGCGGGATCTGGGCCCCATAATGGATAAGACCGCAAAGTGATCGGTCTGATCACTAATCTGCACATCGAGAGTTTTGCAAAGGTTGCGTTGGATCCAGTGAAAATCGTGGGTGACAGACCCGGTTCCCGTCACCAGATAGAAAACCTCCTCTGAAACTCTGGCGACGGTCAGGTCGCATTCGATTCCCCCGCGTGTGTTGAGCAATTGCGTATAGATCACTGAGCCCACGGGGCGATCAATGCGGTTGGCGCAGACCCACTCGAGTGCCTGAACGCTATCGGCGCCCTTAACCATGAATTTGCCGAAAGAGGTCTGGTCAAATATAGCCACGCCCTCGCGCGCGGCTTTATGCTCAGCACCTGAGTAGGAAAGCCAGTTTTGTGCATTGAAAGAATACTCATCTCTCGCTTTGACCCCTTTGGGTGCAAACCAGTTGGGGCGCTCCCAGCCCAGCTTCTCACCAAAGCACGCCCCCCTTTCTCTTAGTTCGTCGTACAGCGGAGAGCGCCTGAAAGGCCGGCCTGATTCATGCTCTTCAAATGGCCAGGCAATGGTGTAGTGCTTGCCGTACATCTCATGAGTCCGGCTGCGCACCCAGTCCAGATTTTGATGAGGTTTACCGAAGCGGCGGATATCAACCGGCCACAGGTCATAAGGCGGTTCGCCGCCGATAATCCACTGGGCCAGCGCCTGCCCGGCACCACCCCCCGCGGCGATCCCAAAGGCGTTAAACCCTGCCGCCACGTAAAAGCCGGCAAGTTCCGGCGCTTCTCCCAGAATGAAGTTACCGTCTGGGGTAAAACTTTCGGGCCCGTTAAGCAGTTCCTTAACGCCGGCATGCTGCAGTGCGGGTACCCGTGGCAACGCCAATGCCATCAGTTGCTCAAAGTGGTCCCAGTTTGAATCGAGCAATGTGAAGGCAAACTCTTCGGGAAAGCCCTGTTGTGCCCAACCTACGGGGTTTGCTTCGTACCCGCCCATGACCAGTCCGCCAACTTCTTCCTTGTAGTAGGTGAGGCGGTCCGGGTCGCGCAGTGTCGGCAAATCAGATGTAACCCCGTCGATGGCCTCAGTGATCAGGTACTGATGCTGCACCGATACCAGTGGCACATTGACGCCTGCGAGCAGCCCCAGTTCCCGCGCCCATTGGCCAGCGCAGTTGACCAGCACCTCGCAATCGATAGACCCTGCTGAGGTGTCTACGCCTTTTACCCGGCCATGTTCGGTCCGCACGCCAGTGACACGAACGCGCTCAAAGATACCAACCCCACGATCGCGGGCGCCTTTGGCCAACGCCTGGGTGATATCCGACGGGCTGGCTTGCCCATCGGAGGGCAAAAATGCGGCGCCAATGACATCACTGATATCCATCAGTGGCCACAGATCTCTGGCCTCAGAGGGTGTCAGTAGCTGCATTTCCAGGCCAAAGCTGCGGGCGGTAGTGGCCTGGCGCTGTATCTCTGTCAATCGGGCCTCGTTGCATGCCAGGCGTAGCCCGCCATTCATCTTCCAGCCCGTCGCCAGCCCGGTCTCGGCTTCGAGCCGGTCATACAGGCTGATGGAATGACCCAGCAACTGGGTGATACCGGCCTGACTGCGTAATTGCCCCACAAGGCCTGCCGCATGCCATGTGCTGCCACTGGTCAATTGGTTACGCTCCAGCAGCACAATATTTTTGTAACCCAACTGGGCCAGATGGTAAGCGGTCGAGCAGCCGGCGATGCCCCCGCCAACGACAATCGCCTGGGTATGCCTCGGTAATTCTTTCATATCAACAACTATTAGGGCTCGGTAGTGATGGTTGCTGGCCTATGCCGATACGGGTCCTGCATCTGGCGAGGCGGCCTCGAAGGTGCGCCACTGTGACTCGAAGCGATCCAGATTCTCGCGGGTGTACTCGATAAAATCAAAATCAATGTCTGAGTGAATCTCCGAAACCATGCTCCACAGGCTCTCCCTTAATAAGGAGGCACATTTCATTGCTTCAAAAGCGCGCCTGGCTTTTCCTGAATCGGGTGGGTTGAAATAGCGGTCCAGCAGCCAGTCTTCCTGAGAGGATGACAGGCCATTGTTGGATGCCAGGTTGGCAAGGTCAAACAGTGGGCTGTTATAGCCCGCGTAGTCCCAATCAATAAGCCACAGGCGTTGACCATCATCCAGAAAATTCGCCGCCAGAAGATCATTGTGGCCGTAGACAAGATCGATCGCGCCGACAGTCTGCTCCAGTTGCCGGCTTTTCTCCACAAGTGCGGGCAATGCATTAATCATTCGACTATTGGCAATGTTCAGAGTAGCGACATAGTCACGTATGACATGAAATACCCAGAAAATCAGAGCCGGTCCACGGACCTGTTGTGTCATATCGCGGTGGCAGATATGCAGCATTGGCACAATCTGTTCGAGATACGGATCCTGTCTGATGTCTTCTTCACTGAGGGTTTTCCCTTCGATAAAGTCGAGAATAAGAATGCCGGGTTCCCAATGCAGCACTTGGGGCGACAGGCCTACCTCCCACGCGGCACGGCTTGCCTGCAGCTCATTGAAGCGCATCACCCCGTGCAGGGGAATATCATTTCCCAGGCGCACGAAATATCTACGGCCCTGGTCGGTTACCACGTAGTTACGGTTGGTGATACCGCCGCCTACCGGTTCGAGTGAAATATCACCTCTCCAGTAGTCCAGTTGTTGGATCAGTTGTGTGGGATCATGCTTCATAAGAGGGTTCCGTAATGAGCTCAGACTGGCAGCCCGAATTCCCTTTTCTTTTTTCGTGACCACTGGTTGATAAAGCGGTCAGCAATAATTGCTATGCAGGCAACACCGATACCGGCAACGATGCCCCGCCCGGTATCGGCTTTGGTCAGCGCGATATAGACTTCCTGACCCAGATCTCGAGTGCCAACCAGCGCGGTAATCACCAGCATCGAAAGTGCCATCATGATGGTCTGGTTAATACCAAGCATGATTTGTGGCAGCGCAATAGGAAGTTGAACCCGCCATCTGATCTGCGAACGGGTGCATCCCATTGCGCTGGACGCTTCAATAAGGTGAACGGGAACTTGTTGTATGCCAAGGATCGTGTACCGGATAGCAGGTGCAATGGAGTAGGCTATAACTGCCAGCATGGCAGCAAAATCTCCCACTCGAAAGAGCATCACTACCGGTATCAGATAGACGAAAGAGGGCAGGGTCTGAAGGGTATCGATAACGACCTGGGTTATCCGGTTTATCCTCGAGTTTGCGGCAGCCAGAATTCCTATCGGAACTCCAATAAAGGCCGCAAACAGCACTGAGACTCCACACAGGTATACCGTAACCATCGCCTTGGACCACAGCCCTGTCGCAGCAATAAATGTGGCCAGTGCCACGCCGAGTGCAGCCAGACGAAGATGGCCGAGTCGGTATCCGATTAGGCCGATGACCGCAACAACGATGACCCATGGGGTTTTCAGGAGAAAGCGCTTAACTGGCATCATGATGTTAATCAGCACAAAAGTTTTGATGGCTTCGAGCTGGTCAAAAAAGTTCACGTTGATCCACTTCACCAGGTTATCCCAGAATTGACTGGTAGTGATCTGGAGGGATTCCGGGAAGACCCCAAGTGCAGGGAAATAACGGCTGGCAAACCAGGACACGGAAAGAATCACCAACACGATGAGGCTGAGGCGGTAGCGGCCTATGACGCTTCTGCCTTGGGGTGAGTGGGAATGCTGTGGGCGATCTGTGAATGCCTGGCTTAATCGATCAAGGGTGATCGCCAGCAGGGTAATCGCGAGCCCCGCTTCGAGGCCGTTGCCAATCGCAAGGCGCCGGAGAGAACTCAGCACGTCGAAGCCCAATCCTCCAGCGCCAATCATCGAAGCAATAATGACCATGTTGAGCGAGAGCATGATGACCTGATTGACACCGACCATCAGTGATTTGCGGGCAGCTGGAATCTGGATCTTCCGAAGCAACTGCCCACGTGTGCAGCCGGCCATATTGCCGTACTCAAGGAGCTCTTCTGGTACCTGCCTCAGTGATAGGATCGTAACCCTGACCATAGGAGGTGTGGCGTAGATCATGGTCGCGATCATTGCCGCGACCGGACCAAAACCAAAAAGGAACAGTACCGGAACCAGGTAGGCAAAGACTGGCACCGTCTGCATCAGGTCAAGTATTGGTGTTAACCATTTCTCGAACAGGGGGTGTCGATAGGCGGTAATTCCCAGCACGAATCCGATAATTACTCCGAGTGGGACGGCAATGACAATAGAGCTCAAAGTAATCATGGCGCTATGCCACTGCCCAAAAAATGCGAGATAGAGGAAGCATCCTGTCACTAGGATGGCGAGCCGCAGGCCCGATAGATGAAAAGCAAGTAAGCCAAAAATGGCGACAATGGCTATCCAGGGAGCAGGGGGTAATATGACGGAAGCGCCCGGCTCGGTAGAGAATGTAAATCCTGTGGCTAAGAAATTATTGGCAATGGACAGCGGCCATTCGAGCAGCCAGGAAATCGAACGGGTAAGCTCTTTGAAGGTAAAAAGCCCCAGGTCGAATTCTTTGACCAGCCAATACATGGCATCACTGATCCAGAACCTTAAGGGGATGATCCAGTCGCGAGGGTACTTGGATAGATAGGGTGCGTGATCCTGTGAGAAAAGTAGAGCGATGCCGAGTGTGGCTAGTCCCGCAAAGATTGCCCAAAACCAGATCGGTGTTTGGGTTGGACCTGGAGAACCCGGTCTTGCAGCCATTTAGTCTGCTCTGGGGGGTTCATTCCCAACGAGTACATCAAGCACTGATTGTCGGTCCACAACCCCAATTATTGAGCCGTCATCATCTATGACGCCGATCTGACGTTCGGTATGAACGATACGATCGGCCAGGTCCTGCACCTTCGTGCTATATGCCAGGGTTTCGTCAAGGTGTTCACCCGGCACCACTGGGCGCATCACCATTCTTGCAGATAGAACCTTGGAGCGTGAAACATCCCGGGTAAATTCGGCGACGTAATCGGTTGCAGGATTCAGTATCAGGTCTTCCGGTGCCCCGGTCTGGATGATCGCACCGTCCTTCATGATCGCAATCCGATCCGCGAGTCGGATTGCTTCATCAAAGTCATGGGTGATAAATACGATGGTTTTGTGTAGCAGACCCTGAAGCCGTAGGAACTCATCTTGCATCTCCCGTCGGATCAGGGGATCCAGCGCGGAGAAAGGTTCATCCAGAAACCAGATCTCGGGCTCAACTGCGAGTGAACGGGCTATGCCCACACGCTGTTGTTGTCCACCCGACAGTTCGCGCGGGTAATAATCTTCCCGGCCCGAAAGGCCAACCAGTTCGATCATGTCGCGAGCACGTTGCTCGCGGGCCCCTCTATCAACACCCTGAATCTCCAAAGGAAAGGCGACGTTGCCGAGCACCGAAAGATGAGGTAGTAAGGCGAAGTGTTGGAATACCATGCCCATTTTGTGCCGCCGCATCTCGATCAACTCTTTTTCTGATATTGCCAGCAGATTCTGACCATCGAACAGGATTTCACCGGCTGTTGGCTCTATCAGGCGACTCATGCAGCGCACCAATGTTGATTTGCCTGAGCCCGATAGCCCCATAATCACGAAAATCTCTCCATGCTGAATGTCCAGATTGGCATCTCGCACAGCGGCGATTAATCCGGCCCTGTTGAGGTCCGCGTCGGTGGGATGAGTGTCAGAGGGCTTAAGAAAGGAGTTTGCCCCTTCGCCAAAAATCTTCCAGATTCCGCGAAGGTGTAATGCCGGTGTGGGTGTGGACATCGTCCTGATCATACCTGGTTGATGGTATTGGTTGGCCGGGACTGATTGCCTGGGCTTTGGTCGACGCTTTGGATAAAAACAGCGCCGGATTGAAAGGATGACAGGCGGTCGCTAGGCGACCGCCTGTCAGGTCTAAAGTGCTGCTAATACTGCATCTATGGCTAGTTACACTGAGTCCAGGGTTCCCAGGTTGATTTATTGGCATCAAGCCAGGCGTTGACCACGTCAGAGATTTTTTTCCCTTCAAGATCAACTTCCACAATCAATTGGCCAACAGTAGCATTGTCGATACGGAAGTTGCTAACAGCTTGGTAGGCGCAAGGCCACTTGGCTTCGCCACCTTTCCAGCCAACTTTCTTGATCCAGCCTCTTGGTTTACCACAGTCATAGGCCATGTTCGGGTTCAGGCCAACTTTTGAATCCTCATAACATGCATCACTGTAGGGGGGGAAATCTACAAACTCACCTTCAAACTTTACGGTTGCCCAGTGCGGCGTGTATACCCAACCCAGCCACGGGGCTTTGCGCTGATAGGCAGACTCGAGCTCTGCAAAAAGTGCGGCGTCAGTGCCAGCGTGCACCACCTCATAATCTAGCCCGAGCGCTTCAACACGCTCATCATCAAAGCCCGCCCAAGTGACAGGCCCACCGAGGTAGCGGCCGCGGGGTGCAGTTTCGGGTGTGGAGAATGCTTCGGCACAATCATTTAGTGCCTCCCAATTGGGCAGCCCGGGGCACTTTTCTTTCATGTACAGGGGGTACCACCACTCCTCAATAGCATTCATACCGGTCTCGCCCAGGTCAACGGTGTCCCCGGTGCTTAAGCTGGCTTCCATAGCCTGCTTTCCGGTGGTTTCCCACATTTCCATTGCGACGTGAAGATCGCCCGATTCAAGCCCGGCAAATTGCGCGATGTAATCAGCTTGCTGGTATTTAACGTTGTAGCCCATATTTTCAAGGATTCGACCCATCAACTCGGTGTTGATAAGTTGCCCTGTCCAATCATGAAGTGTCAGGATGATGGGATCTTTTGACTCGACGGCCAGCGCTGAATGCGAGAACAGCGCACTCGTCAGTAACGCAATGGAGATTTTGCGCAGGTGAGCAGTAAACATGAGTTTCCTCCTAGATAGAGTTATTGTTTCGGGTCCTACGTCAGGCATCGACCTTAAGTGAGGTAGATTTACACAAAAAAACACAGAAATACAGAAAAAAATCAAAAAAGGTGGATATCTCCACAATAAAACATCCAGAGGTTGTAATTTTTACAGTGAAACTGATTTCTACTCAAGCAACCTGTATGTGATTACGAATTCAGTTAGATCGCAACAACTCTGGTGTCGAGAAACGGGAACCGTACTTATGGGACCGGCGTGGAATTGCGTGCTGATGATGCGATAGCGTTTACTAAAGTTGCTGTTGCTTTTATCCGCCAGTTCAGCGACGACTATGCGGTACTATCGGTCGGTGCGATCAATGGAAACGATGAGTTCCTTGATTTTCATCTTTGTGAGGTCGAGTCTTCAAGGGCGGCGATTTAACAGGCGCGGCAAAGCTGCTTTGTTGCGGATAGGCCTAAAATCAACACGGATGCGCTGATCAAGGTCTGCGGGCTTGAGCAAGTCGATATCGTGGTTACAGAAGCTGAGTTACCTGCGCCATCTCAAAAAGCGTGTAGAGCGGGTGCAACCCGATTGCCGGGCCCAGGTCAGAAGCAAGATCATATAGTTCAGGCTGTGCGTTCAACGACTGGTCACTTCCACTGCACGGTGTTCGGCAGCACCTCGTAGATAATATTTGCAAATAACTCCAGGGCGCTTTCGCGAGGAAAGCTGGCGCGATAGACAAGGCGGACCGTACGGATTGCATCTGGAATCTTGACGGCCCGCAGTATTACCCGGTCTGTTGCCAGGCGGCCACCATGC
>PBSU01000065.1 GCA_002726415.1 Acidiferrobacteraceae bacterium
CATGAAGATGGCGAAGGTGAACTGCTCTATCGAATCCGCGAGATCGTAGGAGACCAACTGCCTGTTGCAGTAAGCCTGGATCTACATGCCAACATCACAGAACGTATGGTGTCGCACGCCTCCGCCTTTTGCATATTCCGAACCTACCCGCACATTGATATGGCCGAGACCGGTGCCCGGTGTTATCCACTACTCCGCAGGCTGCTTTCCGGTGAAACCGTGTATCACGCAATGCGCCAGGCATCTTTTCTGGTGCCCTTATCAGCCCAATACACCGGGGCGACGCCCTGCCGGGAGCTTTATGAAATGTTACCTGTGGATAACGGACCTGGCACAGTGCACTGCGACATCGCGATGGGTTTTCCTCCGGCGGATATCTACGATGCCGGCCCGACAGTGGTTGCGTACGGCTCAACACAGTCTATCGCTGATAGTGAAGCAGATCGGATTGTGCGTGCCCTCGAAAAAAGCGAGAAGTTATTCGATAGCGCCCTGCTTTCCCCCAGCGAAGCCGTAACCCAAGCCCTGGCAAACACGGCCGAAAAGCCCGTCGTTATTGCAGATGTTCAGGATAATCCCGGTGCGGGAGCTACCTCGGATACCACCGGCCTGCTCAAAGCACTTGTTGAATCAAAAGCAACGGGTGCCGTGCTCGCGCTGCTTAACGACCCACCCACTGCCGCAACGGCCCACACCCTAGGGGCAGGTGCTGTTTTGTCAGTAGAACTCGGAGGAAAATCCGGCCTGCCCGACATGGGCCCTTACCCAGTGCAGTGTGAAGTGGTGGCGTTGAGCGAGGGTGAATTTGAATTCAGCGGCGCCATGTATGCGGGCGCAACGGCCCAGATTGGCCCCACAGCCTTGCTTAAGATTCTTGCAACTGATGCAGATGTGCTCGTGGTTGTGGGATCCAAGCGCTGTCAATGTCTCGACCGCGCCATATTCACGCATATCGGGGTCGACCTTGAGCAGGCAAAAATTATCGCCGTCAAAAGCACAGTGCATTTTCGTGATGACTTCGAACCCATTGCACACAGCATCCTGCACGTGGAAGCCCCCGGCGTTAACTACTGCCGCCTCGAGCAGGTGCCCTACCAAAACCTAAGACCCCATGTTCGGCGAGGCCCCGCGAGCCAGTAGGTTTTAAGCCCGCGTCTCTCGAATGGTTCTCGCCGAACGCCAGTGAAACCGCCAGACCAGCAATACAGCGGTGAGCGCAACACCAAAGACCATACCCCACCATAACCCGACAGCACCCCAGCCGATGACCAGGCCCATCAGCCAGGCAGCAGGGAGACCACAAACCCAAAAGCTCAGTGAGATCAGCATTGGGCCATTCACATCTTTCAGACCGCGTAACGCACCTTGTGCCGTGATGTAAGTTGCATCGAAGATCTGCAGCATGGCCGCCGCCAGCAGTAGCGGCAGTGCTGCCTGAATTACCGCAAGATCACCCGTGTAAAGCCCCGCAACCCACTGTGGGAAGGCCAAAATGAGCACTATGGAGGGCACCACCAGCAACAAACTGGCAGAAATACCCAGAAAGCCACGCTGGCGCGCCAGCACCGGATCACCCTGACCCATCGCCTGCCCCACCCTGGCCATAGTGGCGCTGGACAGGCTGACTGGAATCATGAATGCAATCGTGGCGTAGTTGATGGCCACCTGGTGCGCGGCAAGCCAGAGATGGCCCATCTTGCCCATCATCAGCGCAATGGCGCTGAAAAAACCCGAATCCAGCACCAGCGTCCCCGCGATCGGCAGGCCAAGTTTCAGCAGTGTCAGAAACTCTTTGCTCGGCAGTGAAAAAGATACAAACAGATTTCGTGCGCGATAGCGTGGCGCCAAAAGCACGAATACCAGCATTCCCATCGCGTTGAGTGACATCACCAGTATCAGGTTTAAGGCGGCACCTTCTACGCCCAGTGCAGGCAGGCCCCAGTGGCCGAAAATAAGCGCCCAGTTGCCGACCACAACGACCGGTAATGTGGCGATATTGATGACCAGCATGGGTCGCGAGTGCCCCGTCGCTTCACAGAGAAAGCGAAGTGCCAGATACAGGCAAGTTGCCGGCATCGACCAGGCTGCAAGATTGAGGTAGGCCTGGGCCAGTGGGATCACCTCAGGATCGACCCCTATCCAATGCATCAGTTGGCCCATCTGGCGCAGCAGGAAGAAGGCGCTGATTCCTGTTGCCAGCACCAGCCAAAGCCCCTGCTGAAAGGCACGTCTGATACCCTCAATTCGCCCCGCACCGAAATGCTGAGCAATGGTGGGAGATAACGACATCATGATCCCAAGGCAGACTAAAAAGACAAAGATCATGAACGAGCCGCCCAGACCCAGTGCCGCAAGTTCAATAGAGCCCACCCGGCCCATCATCAGGATGGCAACCGTGGTGTTACTCACCTGAATTAACTGCGTGAGAATGATCGGCAGGCCAAGCGTCAAAAGCCCACGCAATTCCCTTTTTAACTGAAATGGTGCCACGTTCATGATGCGGATACAGCGGGCCTGTGAGAACCCACCGACTTCAAGTTAGAGCCCGGTCGAGTTTCGGGTGGTATAACCGTTTGGATAAGCTGAGTGCAAAGAATGCGCCTGCGGCAATGACCACAACCAACGCCAGCCCATGCGGATCCCATAAATCCATACTGATACCGCCGATGAGCGGCCCAGCGAAGGCGCCGATACCCCAGTAAACACCAAATGCCGCCATAGCCGTGGCTAACTCCACCCCCTTGAACCACTGACCGGCGAGGATCATCGTGACGGTATAAACGCCAGCGAAACATCCCCACCACAGAAAAAGGGTTATCCAAAGCAATATGGGGGTGGCCACCACCAGCGGCCAAACCACCGCACCCACCACACCGGCGAAGGCACAAAAGATCAGTACCTTACGCGTGTCGAAGTAGTCTGCCGCCCAGCCAATAGGCAGTTGTAGTAGCGCCCCACCGATCGCGCCAAAAAACAGCATTAGCGTCGCCGATGACTCATCCAGCCCGACCCGCAGACCATATACAGGCATCAGACTGGTCACAGAGAGATCTTTAAAAGCCACCACAAAGCAGGCAATCGCCAATAGTGGCGCTACCCAGAAAAAACTGCTGATGCCAAAGGCAGATTCTTCAACCGAACTGGGTCTATATCGACCGGAGAAAATCAGCGGCAATCCGGCGATTGCCATAAGCACCATGCCCGCCACAAATGGCACTGACCCTTCGATACCGGTCATTGATAACATCAACGGGCCAAGAGCAAAACTCAGGGCCAAGGTGGTGTTGTACAACCCCATGACACGCCCCCGATGGCCTTCGGGCGCAATTTCAATCATCCAGGTCTCGGTTACGACAAATAAGATCACCCCGGTCAGCCCACCCAGAAAACGGATCACAAACCAGGCTGTAAGTGAATCGGTCATCATCAAGGCATAGATCAGGACGATTTCGATGATCACGCCCGTTACCAGTAGGTTGCGGCCCTCCAAGTGGCGCATGATCTGCGGGATCAGGAAAGAACCCAGCATGACCCCAACGGGGGCCGTCATCGCCAGGGCACCGATCACGGTAGCACTGGCACCCTGCCCTTCAAGAATCAGCGAGAGCAGCGGGGTGAACAGGCTGATGGTGACACCATAAATGCTCAGGCAACTGATCAGCGCTGCCAGGGTGAGCACCCGCTGGCGGGTCCATAAAGGCCCAGGGGGCTGGCTGTGATCTTGATCTGATGTCATCGATTATCGTTATGAGGCCATTTGAGCCCGGAATTGATCTGACCGAAATCAGGATCAGGGTCAGTCTGGATAAGTTAATGAAGGCCCAGTGGTAAAATTGAGTGAAAATGACAAGGCGTGCCTTGGCCGCGTGGAGACCCGCATTTCGCTTCTAGCGAGATCTTTGTGGCCACGCTTTAGTCACTCGCCGTGCCCGAAATCTACCAGAGGTTTGATGAAATGAGTTACCAGCATATACAGGTGCCGTCGAGCGGCGAAAAAATTACGGTTCAGGACGGCAAGCTCAATGTTCCTGACCAACCCATCATCGGCTACGTTGAGGGTGACGGGATCGGCCCTGATATTACCCGTGCCATGCTGCGGGTGCTCGATTCTGCCGTTGAAAAAGCCTACGGCGGGGCACGCCAGATTCACTGGTGTGAACTTTATCTGGGCGAGAAAGCCGGCTCAATTTATGACGGAAATTATTTTCCCACTGAGACGCTTGATGCGATCCGCGATCTCATTGTTGCGATCAAAGGCCCGCTGACTACACCGGTTGGAGGTGGGTTTCGCTCACTGAATGTCTCACTGCGTCAGGAACTTGATCTTTATGCTTGTGTGCGGCCGGTACGCTACTACACCGGCGTGCCTTCCCCGATGCAGCAGCCGGAAAAAGTCGACATCGTGATATTTCGCGAGAACACCGAGGATGTTTATGCCGGTTTGGAGTACGAATCGGGCACCGAAGACAATATCCGCCTGGCCCGTTTCTTACGCCAGGAGATGGGTGCTAATTTCTTCGAAGATGCGGGTCTGGGCATTAAACCTATCAGCCCATTTGGCTCAAAACGTCTTATCCGTAAAGCCATCCAGTACGCGATCGACAACCAGCGCGAGAGTGTCACGCTGGTGCACAAAGGCAACATCATGAAGTTTACCGAAGGTGCCTTTCGCAATTGGGGTTACGAGCTTGCAAAAGAGGAATTCGGCGATCAGGTGGTCACAGAAGAAGAACTCTACGCTGTGCACGGTGGCAAGGCGCCTGAGGGCAAAATCATCATCAAAGACCGTATTGCCGACATCATATTTCAACTGTTGCAGTTACGCCCTGCCGAATTCGATGTGATCGCCACCATGAATCTAAATGGGGATTACCTCTCGGATGCGGCCGCGGCTGAGGTGGGTGGCATGGGTATTGCTCCAGGCGCCAACACTGCCGATCACGTAGCGGTTTTTGAAGCCACCCATGGCACGGCACCCAAATATGCCAACCAGGACAAGGTAAATCCTTCGTCTCTGATCTTCTCCGGAGTAATGATGTTGGAGTACATGGACTGGCGCGAGGCCGCTGATCTGATCAATGCCGCTTACCCCAAGGTCATACAGGAGAAATTCGTTACCTATGACTTTGCTCGACTGATGGAAAACGCCCACACGGTCTCGACGAGTACTTTTGCGGATGCCTTGATTGCCCGCATTACAGGTAACGCGGAAGATCTCGCTCGATATGAGCAGGAACGGCGCGAAACCCTCAAACGCGAGCGTGAAGCCCGTGAAGCCAAGCGCATCAGTGACCCCATGGCGGCCATGAAGGACTCAGGTCGTCAGCCTTCTACCGCAGCTGGCATTATGTCGCCGTTGAAAAGCGTTCCTTCGGATACCAGCGTCGCCGATGCCATGCACAAGATGCGTGATATGGGTATGCGCTCCATCATGATAGAGCCCGATGAAAACGGTCACTGGGGCATCGTCACCCAACGCGATGTGGTGACCAAGGTGCTGGGGACCAATACCTCAATTAACGAGACTACCGTGGGGCAGATCGCTAATCGCAAACTCTTCAGTATTGCAGCTGATGCACCCCTGCCGTTGATCGCAGAAGCCCTGCGTAAGTACGATGTGCGCCGGCTTGTGGTCGAGGCTAAGGGTACACCCGTGGGAATCGTTTCCCAAACCGACCTGATTCAGGTTGTGGAGGAATTTGACTGGGGCTGGGGGCTGCACGAATAGCGAATACCCGCTTCTCTGGCTTATCCTAACCGTCAGCGATTACTCAGGCAGAAATCCATTGCTGGACCAATGCGGCCATGACAAAACAAGCGGTATTGATCACGCATGGGAGTGATGGCCCCGAGAACGGCGATCACGCGTCTGCGACTCTGACAAACCGGGCACTTTATGGACGACCTGGCGCTCAAACCTATGACGAGCAAAATCGACTTGGCATGCCCGCGCATAAAGCTCAGGCCGCATGGCTGGATCATTTTCTGATCAACCTATTGGGCTCATCAGGCTCTCAGAAATAGCAGGATTGGGTGACTGGAGGATCGCGCGCGCGACTGTCCTCGAAAACAAGAATCACTGCCATGTTTAATATTCAAAATGAATTTGATCCTCTGCGCCATGTGATCCTGGGCACGGGTCTGGGTATGAAACCCGACCCGGATCTGCAACTTCAGGCGGGCCTGCCGAAAACCAGCGCCATCTACAGCCAACCTGACCCCGTAGTTACCGAGCATGAATTTACCGGCGTACTCCAGACCGCACAGCAACTGAACATCAAAGTAGAACAACCCAGGCTGGTTGACTCACCATTGATTACCGATCAGACGTGTCCGCGTGATATCGGATTTGTTATTGATTCACTGTATTTTCGTGCCAACTCGCGCTACCCCTCACGCAATACGGAACATCTTGGCATAAACCACCTGCTGGCAGGGTTTGATAAAGAAAATCAGATCGATATGCCCAGGGATGTTTTTCTTGAGGGGGGTGATGTCGTTCTGGCGCCAGGGCAGGTATTTATCGGACTGGGAGCGCGCTCCAGCCGCGAGGGAATCGACTGGCTGGCCGGTGTGCTACAGGAGAGGGGCATAGATCGAGAGGTTGTGGTCGTGCCTCACGATGTCCTGCACCTTGATTGCTGCTGGAACGTGATCAGCCCTGATCTTGCGCTCTGGTGTGAAGAGGCGACCAGCCCGTTCATGAATCTGGCAGGCCAAGAGGTTGCTGTTAATTTTCAGACCCTATCTGTAAATCGCAATGAACAGGCCGCGCTTGCCACCAATGTGTTAGTGGTCGGCCCACAACAGATTCTGGCGCGCGATGACCCTGCATGTGTGGGCATTAACGATATACTGGAAGACCACTTTGGTTTTACGGTACACAGATTAACCTTTGATTGTGTTCCCGCTATCGGCGGCTCTTTTCGCTGTGCAACGCTCCCGTTAAGACGAGGCTGACTTCATGCAGAACCGCAACGACCCCCTGCTGCAATCATTTCAACTAAAACACCTGACGCTGAAAAACCGCGTCATATCCACCAGTCATGAACCCGCCTACTCTGAGGATGGCCTGCCCAAAGAGCGTTACCAGCGCTACCATGAAGAAAAAGCCAAAGGCGGCATAGGCCTGACCATGTTCGGGGGTGGCACGCTGGTTGCTCCAGACTCCCCTGCGGCGTATGGCAACCTTTATGCCGGTGATAATCAGATCGTACCGTATTTTCGAGAACTCGCCAGGCGGGTACATGCCCACGGCGCTGCCACCATGTGCCAGATTACACATCTGGGCCGACGGACCTCAAACTATACCGGGCACTGGCTACCCATCATTGCACCTTCCACTGTACGCGAACCTGCCCATCGGGCCTTCCCCAAGGCCATGGAAGACTGGGATATCAAGCGGGTTGTCAGGGCGTACGGTGCTGCTGCGGCGCGCTGTCGTGAAGGAGACCTGGACGGCATCGAAGTCTTTGCAAATGGTCACCTGCTGGATAGTTTCTGGACACCCGCTGTCAACCGGCGCACCGATACCTATGGTGGCTCACTCGAGAATCGAATGCGTTTCTCTATCGAGGTGCTTGAAGAAATCCGCCGACAGGTTGGGGATGACTACATTGTGGGCATCCGAATGATGTTTGACGAAACGCTTGATGGTGGCCTTCCGTTCGATGAAGGCATGCGCATCGGTGAGATTCTGGCCAACACGGGCATGATTGACTTTATCAATATCAACCGGGGGCATTGCGCCAGCAGTGTTGGCTTAGCCGCCCTGATCCCCAATATGGGGACACCCCAGGCCCCGCATCTTGAATTTGCCGGTGAGGTGAAGCGTCACTTTGACCTGCCGGTCATGCACGCGGCCCGAATCAATGATGTCGCGACTGCGCGATACGCGATCAAAGAAGGTCTGCTGGACCTGGTCAGCATGACCCGGGGTCATATTGCCGATCCCCACATCGTTGCCAAGGTCATGCGTGGCGAAGAAGATCAGATCCGCCCCTGTGTCGGCATGGGCTACTGTATTGACAGGATTTACGGAGAAGGAGAAGCCTTATGCGCGCATAACCCGGCAACCGGTCGTGAGATTTCTTTGCCGCACGTCATTACCCAAAGCCATGGACCTTCACGCCAAGTCGTGGTCGTGGGCGCAGGCCCGGCAGGACTTGAAGCCGCACGGGTTTGCGCTTCTCGAGGCCATACCGTCACGCTGCTAGAAGCCTCAGGCATTCACGGCGGTCAGGTCAATCTCGCGGCCAAAGTGCAACGGCGTAAAGAAATTCTCGGGATCACGGATTGGCTGTTTGACCAATGTCAGCGCCTTGGCGTCCAGACCCGCTTTAACTGCCTGGCTGAGCAAGACGCCATTACTGACCTTTCACCCGACATCGTTCTGATCGCAACAGGGGGCTTACCCCATGCGGGTTA
>PBSU01000066.1 GCA_002726415.1 Acidiferrobacteraceae bacterium
AGATCGGGTTTGACGCCGTGCGCAAATTCGCTGACGAGGGAATCTCTCTCAGGCATTTGCTGCTGGGCAATTACAAAGGTTTCCTCGATGAGACCCTCATCTCGACCATTGGCAATCTGGACAAACTTCGGCTCCGGCTGGGGCTTGCCCAGTACCTGCTCTACGGCCTGGTGTTTCTCATCAGCGCGATCTACTTGCCGTTGCGGTGGCTGTCGATGCTATGGGGACTACTTCGCGGTGATGGCATTTACCGGGCACGAGAATGTCTGTTCGAGACGGTTCTGCTTGGCGCAATCCTCTTTCAGGTTTTGATGTACGCAAGATATAACCTCCATCAGGAAATCCAACTCCAAGGCAAATACCTGTTGCCCGTGATTGGTTGCACTGTGCTGCTGTTTTTCTCAGCAATGGCGATGGCGAGACGCTGGCATTGGTTACAACAAACCATACCGATGCTGACTTTTGGAACCTCTCTCACTAGGCACCGAGTTGCCTTCGCCCCAATAGTGATGGTCATTGTAATCATGCTGGTACACGTCGATGCGCTGGTCCGATTTGTCGTGCCTTTTTATAACCCCCCAGCCATGGCCTTGCGGCTGGGAGACTTCCACCCTTTTAACCTGCAAAGCGAGAGACTTATCTATGAGTCTCATAATCTGAAACTGGGTGTGAGCGATGATGGCTGGCAGATACTTACGCTGACAGAGGATCCCCAGATTATTTTTGACCCGGGTATTTGCGCCTTATTCAAAGCCAATAGCCTGATTATCCTAAAATTGCGCAGCGATACCACCGGCATGGTGCAATTGTTCTGGGACGATGGGAACAACTTTGTGGCACGCGAAGGCGTCTTTTCAACTACTGCCCGCATCCAACCGGGAGAAAACACGCTCGCATTGGCAGTGGGTAGCGATAATTGCAAGCGTATTCGCCTTGACCCCACCAATGAAGCAGATCGTCAAATGCTTATCAGATCGATCTCGGTTGCACCGCTGTCAATCAGTCACCGGCCCTTCCGTGTCGAATGAACTGATCCTCGATTCAGACACATCAGGTCGCCCGTCGTGACTGGTATGAGACATCATGCTGGGGCAGACCCTGAGCAGGTTTTCGATGTGCTGATCATCGGCGGTGGCATTACCGGAGCCTGGACTGCGCTGGACTGTAGTTTGCGGGGAATGTCCACGGCGCTAATTGAGAAGAATGATTTTGGCAGTGCAACTTCCATGCGTTCATCTCGGTTGCTCCACGGCGGGATCCGTTACCTGCAACAGTTGGAACTCGCGAAGGTGCGCGAATCATCACGGGAGCGAGCTTTCCTGATACGTTGCGCCCCACACATGGTCGAACACCTGCCATTTATCGTGCCCACTTATCGCGGTCTGCGCCAGGGCCGGGGTTTTCTATTCAGTGGCATGCTTGCTTACCGTCTCCTGACTCTGGGTACCCAGGCACCCCTGACGGACCCTGCCACTCGAATCCCGGCAGATAAAGCCCTCAGCCGGAAGCAGACCCTGGCAGAGGGATTATTGAACAGCGAGCGCATTACCGGGGGACGGGTATTGTACGAAGCACAGATGCATAGCTCAGAGCGGATGACCTTCAGCGTAATTGACACCGCACGCGCTTTTGGTGCCACTACGCTGAACTACGTTGCGATGGAAAATTACTGCATCACAGATCACAAAGTAACCGGGGTCCAGATCCGTAATCACGGCAGTGGCCAATCAAACCGGATTCAGGCGCGCCTCGTGATCAATGCCGCTGGACCCTGGTGTGATAGCCTGAACCAACCGGCATCGTTACAAAGACTGAACAGTGGCTTTGCCCGAGGCGCCCACATCATCACCCGACCCCTGCTCGGCAACTACGCTGTCGCCTTACCCTCGGCCTTTCGTGCGGATGGGATTGCGACACGCGGAAATCGACACGTTTTCGTGATCCCCTGGCGGGGCTGCTCTTTGATCGGTACGAGCTACCTTGAGACCGATGCGCCTTCAGAGGCACCAACCCCCACCGACAGTGAAATTGACCAACTCATTGAAACCATTAATGCGGCCCTGCCACAAGCTAATTTGAGTCGCGCGGATATACGCCAGTCGTTTGCAGGCTATTACCCGCTGCAAAGCCCTGCTATTCAGCATGGGGTCTATCAGGGCACGGGTGAATACCAGTTGGTTGACCATAGCGTGACAGATCATCTTGACGGGCTGATCACCGCGCTGGGGGCCAAATTCACCACCGGCCGTCGGCTCGGAGAGTTAGCGGCACAACTGGCCGAAAAAAAACTCGGCCGGGCCAGTGTCAAATCACCCGCTAACCCCACCCGCCGGGTATGCTTGCGCGGGGGCGACATTGCTGACCTGGCAAGTTTTCGCGCCGATTGTCTGCGACGTTACCAGGTGCTCTGGTCAGAATCCACCTGCCAGCATCTGATCAGCAATTACGGATCGCGTATCCACGAGATCGCGAATTTATGCCAAACCCGACCGGACCTCGCGCAACCCCTCGTTCCGGACCGCGACACCATCGGCGCCCAGGTAGTCTGGGCGGCGCAACAAGAATCGGTTGTTCACCTGGCCGATATTCTGTTTCGCCGTACCGATCTGTGCCTGCTGGGCGATCCCGGTGACACAGTCTTAGCGTACTGCGCACAACTGGCCGGTGCAGCGTTGGAGTGGGACAGGGAAAAACAGCGGGCTGAGTTAGAATTAGTGCGCATTGAGTTGGCCCGAAGCATCCCAACCCCCGGCAACTGATCTCTTTGGTTTGAAAGTCCTCCACATCGCGCCCACCCCGTTCTTTTCGGATCGGGGCTGTCATATACGGATACTCAGCATTTTGCAGGCGATTGAAACCTGTGGAGGTATCAATATCGTGTGTACCTACCCACTCGGGCGCGAACTCACAGGTCAAGATGTGCGCCGGGTATCCGCGGTGCGCGGCTACCAGCATACCGAGGCAGGGCCACAGAAGGGCAAGTTGCGGGCCGACTTCAAGTTGTTGCTGCTGAGCCTGCGAACTGCGCTGGCAGAAAAACCAGATGTCATTCACGCTCACCTGCATGAAGGGGTGCTGATCGGATGGCTGGTGCGGATGCTCCTGCCCTGGCGACGAACACCGCTGGTAGCTGATCTGCAAGGTGGACTGGTCGGAGAACTGACCGATCACGACTTCTTTTCGCGCCAGCCCCTGCCGTCAGGCCTGTTACGTTTTTGCTTCCGGCTGATCGAGAGATTCACACTCAAACTACCGGCACATATTTTCTGCTCCTCTGGCAACAGTGAGCAGATATTCCAAAAAGACTACCGGGTCGGTGCAAATCGGATTACTCGGCTTGATGACCGTGTTGACCTTTTAGCCTACGATCGAACCGCGGTGATGCCACCCCAATCGCCCTTTCCCGAGGGGACCTTTGTGGTGATCTATAGCGGCTCACTGCTGCCCATCAAAGGCCTGGAAGTGCTCCAGCAAGTGATTCTGGCACTGACTCAACGGCGACAGGATATCGCCTTCCTGCTGCTGGGCTATCCCACTGCCCAGATGGCCGCATTTGTCACGGAGCATGCGCTGCAAGCACGGGTTTCCCTGACCGGACGAGTGGCGTTTGAAGCACTGCCGGGCTATCTTTTATTGGCACAGGTCGGTATCGAACCCAAACTTTCGGTTTCGGGGGAAGGCAGCGGTAAACTGCTACATTACATGGCCGCAGGCCTGGCGCTGGCGGCTTTTCCCACAGAGCATAATCGCACCATCGCCGATGCAGGTACTCTCGCAGCAGGCAACACGGTGGAAGACCTTGCGCAGCAGATTGAAACACTGGCCAATGACCGGGCTCAGTGCCACTCGATTGGGCAGGCAAACCGCGATCGGGCTCAGGCCTATTCACTTGAGGCCGGTGGCAAAGCCATCGCCGTTATTTATCAGGCGCTGGGAATTACCCCCAGCTCACAGCAGGCCCGAGTGGGCTGACGGAGAGCAGAAGATGCGAGTTCTGGTCACAGGGGGAACGGGATTTACCGGCAAGGCCCTGGTTAAGCGACTGCATGATCAGGGACATGACGTCATAGCCCTTGATTACAAGGAAGGGGTTAAGACCGATGAAATGCGGCAATGGGGCGTAAAAGTCATTATCGGCAGCGTAACCGACGCCGGCGTAGTCCGTGATGCGGTGCACAAAGTGGATGTCGTTCATCATCTGGCGGCTGCGTTTCGCGAACTGGATGTGCCCAATAGTTACTACCACGAGGTCAACTTCGGCGGCACGCACAACATGCTCGACGCAGCCAGGGATGCCGGAGTCAGGCGCTTCATTTACTGCAGCACTTGCGGCGTGCACGGCAATGTCAAACACCCGCCGGCAAACGAAGATGCCCCGATCGCGGCGGCCGATTACTACCAGCAGACCAAATACGAGGCAGAACCTCTGGTACATGAATACGGGCAACAAGGCCTGAAGACCGTCATTGTCCGGCCTGCTGCCATCTACGGGCCGGGTGACCCCGAACGCTTCGGGATGATCTTTCGACGGGTTGCCAAAGGCAGTTTCCCGATATTCGGCAATGGCCAGGCGTATTATCATCCGCTGTATATCGATAACTTTGTTGATGCGCTGATGAACGTGACACAGGACGGCGTCGGCGACGGACGAACCTACCTGATTGCCGATCGCGAGTACGTGACCATTGAAGATCTGGTACAGCGGGTAGCCCACGCCATGGACCTGACAGCGCGCACCCCGCATTTCCCCTTCTGGCCTCTATGGCTCGCCGGGCACTTTTTTGAAAAGGCCTGCAAACCATTGCGGATCACGCCGCCGATCTTTCCGCGGCGGGTCGACTGGTACCGGCAGAACCGCGCCTTTGACATCTCTCGCGCACAAAAGGAAATCAGCTACGACCCGGCTGTGGGTCTTGACGAAGGCTTGCGGGCCACGGCCCGCTGGTACCGGGAGGAAGGCTACCTCTAGCGCCTGGATACACCCGGAGGGCTTTACTCCAGAAAGATATCCGGCCAGTTGTCGTTACCACTGTGGAACGTCAACCGCACAACCCGATCGGCTGACATGCCGGTTGGCCAGAGGAAGATCTCATAGTCTGCTACGTCATGTTCATGGCCGCCGGCACTGGCGCCAAGTACGAGGTAACGCCCGTCTTTGCTCAACTTGGGGAAATATTCATGGCTGTAGGGAGGGGGCAAATCCAACCAGGGAACAGGGCTCCCCGTGCCGGGCAACTGGCGATACAAACGGTTCTGCATCAACCCACCGTGATCCACCCAATAAATAAACGCATCTTGGGGAGCCCAGGCAAGCTGACACCCCTCGCCAACCGGTTGTACCGAGCCATCGACATTGACAATGGCTGTCATGCGTCTGGTACCCCGCCATGTCGATGCCAACCTTCCAGAAATAGGGCTCAGTGAGGGTGTCTGTAATTCGACACCAGCTGGAATATTTCCCGCCCCGGCACGAAACAGCACCTGCTCTTCTCCATTGGCAAGGTCCAACTTTATGAATTCGGACCCCCGGCGCTGGAAAAATACATGCCTGCCATCTGCTGACCACGTCGGGGCATTGGCAAACTCAGCCAAAAGCCGCTCATGCCCACTATCCAGATCCAACAGATAGACATCCCATGGAACCGGGTTACGCAAAGAGACCCACGCTTCACGCGAGCGGGCAAAAACTATTTTCTGCCCATTGGGCGAAATCCGCGGAAAGCTCTCGGCATGAGGGTGGCGAGTTAAACGACTGATGCGCCGGTCCCTAAGGTTCATTTTCAGAATATCGTGATTACCGAACCGGTTCGAACTCCATACTACCCAACCCCTCACCTTTGTTATGGCGTCCGCGGCTTTCGCACCGTCTGGGGCATGGGTTACGGGCTGGCCGGTAGCAGGTGCTACCTGTGACTGGGCCATCCGGAGGCGATCCAACTGATAAAGGGATAATCCCAGTGCCGCCAACAGGCCGATAAAGACCAGCGGTGCACGCCACCGTAGCCATCTACTCTCAGGCCGCGAGCCGGCCACGCTGGCGATTTTCAAGTTTCCCTTCTGAGTCAGGAAAAACAGGCCCAAACAAGTACAACCCACGAAGTAATCCAGCACCTGGCTGGCGATGTGGACTGAGAGTAGTGCTATCACTGCACTTACCAGCGGATATCCCAATAAAACCAGGGCTGCCGCACCACCTGCCTCGTAGGTTCCAAAACTCATTAAGGTCGGCACCGGCAGACTCGCACCTGCCTCCGATGCGATCAGTGCCACCAGCACATCGATGAAATCCACGCCAACCGCTACCAGGGCCGGGCTGGCCACCACTGCATCAAACAGCAAGTAGAGCCCGCCATACTTTAATGCCCGGATGGCAACGGTAAGCAGTAGTGCACGACCCAGGATCCGGCCCTGGCGGCAACGCGTTAATGATTCACAAAGCGCTAATAGAAAACGGGTCGGCCTGGCCATCATTCCATCGGACCGGGTCCTGGCCTGAGCCCAGTGTGCCAAAAAACGCAACCCAGGCCATAACACCACTACCCCCACAACCCATAGGACTGCCAACAGCAGTGCAGCCGGCAGTGACCCCTGTTGCAGGGCTGGTGTGGCCAGCGGCAACAAGCCAACGGCCAGCAACACCGGAACCAGAATGAATATGTCCAGCAACAGACTCAGGGCCAAAGTCGCCAGTCCGGCTGGTATTGATACGCCACAACCTTTTTTCAGCATCGTGACAAAGATCAACTCACCAAGCCGGGCCGGCAGTAGATCCACGGCCATGTTACGTACGCCGGTCACGATGAACAAAGGCCAGAAGGTAACCCGGTGCTGACCCGTCGATGCAGGCAGAATCAAGTGATAACGCAGGGTGCGCAGCACCATATTCACCCCCACGATCACAACGTAAAGAGAAAAAACTTCGGCAGAAATACCTTTGAGCGCCTGATAGACCATAACCAGGTTCACCTCACTACCGCTGCGTGCGATCAGGTGCAGCAGGATCGCCAGCATCGCCAAAGACAGGCTGGTCGCGAGCACCAGGTGTATCAGGCTCTGGCTGATGAAGGTCTTTGACTGTCCCCGCATCAGCACATTATCCCTGCTCGCACGCAGAAAACCCCGTACAATCAGGTCCTGCCCCGGGCGAACCCGGAACACCCCGGCCACGGGGCTCCCCAACGCCCTGGAAACGAGCGCAAAAACCGCGACAAAACCCTCTGTACTTCTTGATCACGGATCAACTCATTCATGTGTGGTATTGCTGGGATTCTGAGCCCTAACCCGGAACAGCGGGCCGCCATTGAGCGGATGACCCAGGCGTTGCACCACCGTGGGCCGGACGACGTGGGCCACTATCACAACGGCCAGGTCACGCTTGGCCAGACCCGCCTCAGCATTATCGACCTTGAGACCGGCCACCAGCCTATCCACAATGAAGATGACACGCTGGTGCTGGTGTGCAATGGGGAAATCTACAACAGCCCTGCGTTGCGGAAACTGCTGATCGAAAAAGGCCATCGCTTTCGTACCCGTACCGACGTGGAAGTCATACTGCACCTGTACGAGGAGCACGGGGATGATTGTGTCAGGCACCTGCAAGGCATGTTCGCTTTTGCCCTGTGGGATCGGGCCCGACAAAGACTGCTGTTAGCCCGTGACCACATGGGCCAAAAACCCCTGTTCTTCACCACTGGTGCCGGCAGGATTTTCTTTGCCTCTGAAGTCAAGGCACTGCTGGCATCAAAGCTGGTGCAGCCGGAGATGGAACTCGAAGGCCTGTGGCACTATATGTCTTTGCGTTTTATGCCCGATCAATTCAGCTTCTTTAAGAACATCAAAAAACTGCCCGCCGCCAGTCGCCTGATTTTCGAAGCGGGTACCGCCCGGATCGAGCGTTACTGGGACATTGATTTTCTGCAAAAACATAGCGGCTCGGAAATGGAGATTGAGGAAGGGCTGCACCAGACTCTGCTGGATACGGTGCAATCCCATATGCTCAGCGATGTACGGGTTGGCGCCTTCCTTTCCGGCGGAATCGACTCCGGCACTGTCTCGGCAATGATGGCGAGCGTACAGGACCAGCCGGTGCCGGTCTTCTCCATTGGCGTGAAAGAACAGTCCTTCAATGAGCTACCGTATGCGCGGATGGTGGCACAGCGCTACGGCATGGAAGCGCACGAGGAGATTGTGGCGTCCGACATGATCCACAAGATTCCAACGATGATCCATCACATGGACGAGCCTTCCGATCCTTTCGGCGTAGGAGTCTATCTGGTTGCGCAACTCGCCCGACGCACCGTCAAGGTCGCCTTATCTGGCGATGGTGGAGACGAAAGTTTCGCGGGCTATGACCGCTTTGCTGGCCAGAGGCTGGCTGATTACTATGCCGTCTTGCCGCGCTGGTTGCGCCAAACCGTAATGGACCGGCTGATCCGCCTGATACCCGATTCTTTCCAGTACAAAACGATTGCACAAAAAGCGCGGTGGCTGAACGAGATGTCGCTACGCGAGCGAGGTGACCGCTATGCACACAGTATGAGTTTTCTGCGCTTTACAGATGACAGCAAACGATCACTTTTTACCACACAATCCCAGGCGACATTTGACTCGCAGGATTCGCGGGAGAAAATCCTCGCGCATTTCAATGCCACTAATGTTAATGAGCTGGTCGACCGCATGCTTTACACTGACCTGATGACCCGAATGCCGGATCATCTGCTGGTCATCGCGGACCGCATGTGCATGGCACACTCGCTGGAGAATCGCTCACCTCTGGTCGACCACCGCCTGGTTGAGTTTGCTGCCAGGATACCCGGCAATATGAAGCTCAAAGGGATGAAACTTAAGCATATTCTGCGTTCCGTTTCGACCCGTTACCTGCCGCGGGAACTCGTGTACCGTGAAAAACAGGGCTTTGGTTTCCCGATCGCCCTATGGCTGCGCAATGACCTCTCGCATTTCCTGAGAAACCTTTTTGCCGAATCGCGCTTTGTCGAGGCCGGAATATTTGATCCACAAACGGTAAAGATGCTGCTGGAAGAACATCTGAGCGGCCAGGTCGACCATAACTTTCGCCTGTGGATATTGCTTAACCTTGAATTGTGGTATCGGATGTACTTTGAAAATGCTTCGATTGATGACATGCGCGAAACCACCGACAGGATGATGAGGCCAACATGAAGCACCCGACGGCTCATGCCATCAGATATGAACGACGCACGGCATAAAACCCACCACGCGGTAACCCAGGGGGGCAACCTGCTGTCACGTTACCAGGATGTCATTGTCGGAAAACGCTCAATCGCCACAACGCTTTATTTCGAATGGTGCACCTGGCTGGCGCTGGTACCGGGCGGGGTCGGCCTCTTCTTAAGAAAACTCTTCTGGCCGCGGCTTTTCGCCGCTTGCGGCTCTGGGGTCGTTTTCGGCAGAGGAATCATTCTCCGCCATCCCGGACGGGTTCATCTCGGTCAACAGGTGGTGCTCGGTGAGGGCGTGACTCTTGATGGACGCTCCTCTTCAGTAGAAGTGTCTCTGGCAATCGGCGACGACGTGATGATCGCTGATCATTGCACCCTCTCATGCAAAGAAGGAAAACTAAAGATTGGTGATCGTGTCGGGCTGGGCACACAGACCATTATCCAGTCGACCCACCAGTGCTCTGTAACCATCGGCAACGACGTCATTATCGGTCCCAGCTGTTATATCGTTGGCGGGGGAAACTACCAGCTTAATAACCCAGATGAATTAATCCGGACCCAGGATATACGATCGGATGGAGGGTGCATCATCGAAGACAACGTCTGGCTTGGGGCGAAGGTTTCGGTGCTTGATGGGGCGAAGATTGGGCACAGTTCTGTGGCTGGAGCCGGTGCTGTGGTAACGAGAACCATACCGCCTTACAGCATCTGTGCTGGCGTCCCAGCCCAGGTCATTAAACAGCGCAAAGCGTAATCTTGCGCGTGCGCACCCAGTTTCTACCCACAACTGCAAAGGTTCTCGTTTCCGGCACTGTGCTTTTTTGGATCATCCATGATCTAGAACTGAAACAGGTGGCGCTGGTGATCGCCGAAGCGGACGCGCTCCTGCTATTGCTGGCGTTTCTCATGTTCTTCCTAGGCTACTTGATTACCGCTTTTCGGTGGCGCTTGCTGTTATCCGCCCAGGGGGTATCGGCCCGAATCGGCTTTCTCGTGCGATCTTTCATCGTGGCGATATTCTTCAACAATCTTCTTCCCTCGACGATTGGCGGGGACATTGTTCGGGTTTATGACTCCTGGCGCCTCGGAAACAGCCGCTCCGGTGCTGCATCGGTGGTTATCGTTGACCGATTGATGGGCCTGCTGGCCTTGGCAAGTTACGCATTGGTTACGGTCATTTCAGCGCGGGAACTGGCCGGCCTGGTTCCCGCGCTGCCCGCCCTGGTCCTTGGGGCAACCCTGGCTGTTGGCAGCCTGGCTTGGTTCGTTTTTTTTGCGCCCCGCAGACTTTATCAGGCTCTTGAAAAATACCATGCGCCTGGCACAGCGCCACCATGGCGGATACTTGCCAAGATTGCTTCTGCATTTTCGGTATTCAGTGGCAGGCGGGATCTTCTGGGGCGTGCCTTTGGCTTGTCGCTATTGCTTCAACTTAACGTCATCATCCACTTTATTATTGTGAGCCGAGCACTTGGGATTGATATTCCCGTACTCGCCATGTTCACCGTGATACCGCTCAGCATATTCGTCACCATGCTGCCGGTTTCAATAAACGGCATCGGCTTACGAGAAGGTGTGTTCGTTTTCTTTTTTAGCGCCTATGGGATTGGCGCGGTTGAAGCCGTCGCGTTTGCCTGGGTCGCTCTGGGTTTTGTAATACTGCAAGGCATCATGGGGGGCATTCTTTTTGCAACCCGCACAGAAGCCAAGAATCCAACCTGATAAAACCGGTAACGCGGGGATCACCGGGGCTTAGGTGCTTATCAGGGGCGCAGGTATACCAATACCCTATCACCGGAATCACTCTCAAAAATCTGCTCAGGAGCATTGCCCAAGGCTTCCAGCACCCACGCTTGTGTTTTCTCAGCTGAACGTGACAGGCGCAATGCCACGTAATCCGCATCAGGCCAACGACCCTTGCGCAGCCCGTGCAGAACCTTGCCTACATCTTCAACAATGAAGTCATTGTCAGTATAGCGGCCCGCATAATAGGCGATCCGCCAGTCGTTGCTCACCAATGAGCCAGGAGTGTTTGTGTGGCCGGCTAACCAGACCCCCGAATCCTTTATCGCCCGGGCGCGGGTCACGTTATCTAAACCGCTGACACATTCCCCGATCCCCCACAGTAACAACAGTACCACTGATATCTGTACCGGTGTTTTCAGCTGATGCCATCGAATTGCAACCAAAGCACGTTCTAAAGCGAATGGCACCACCAGCAATGCCGTAACGCTGAGCGCCAAGGGGTAACGTGCGGCCAGAAACAACTTCAC
This sequence comes from Acidiferrobacteraceae bacterium, assembly GCA_002726415.1. GTDB lineage: Bacteria > Pseudomonadota > Gammaproteobacteria > Arenicellales > UBA868 > UBA868. The sequence goes on from PBSU01000066.1 coordinate 11,474, forward strand.
AATCGCGAACACCAACAGGATGATCAGGTGCATGCCCAGCAGGCTGAGCCATAGCCGATTCAACGCTTTATGCGGAAACCGGACCCCAGATAATAGACCCGCGAACACCAACAGTGCCCACGGCACCGTCATTTGCGAAAAGGTGGCAGAAACCAGAATCATGAGAACGGAAAATATGAAAAGGGCCCAGGCGTACTCGTTTCCATATTGGCCCAGGAATTCCTGGCGCAAAATAGCGATTTTATGTACGAAGCTGGCGCTGATATGCTGCCACGCATCGGTGACCACATCCCACGGGGCGCGAAAGGCCGTCAACGGATCGATCCCGGCAGTGGGAGCCAACAGCCACCAACCCAGCACCACTGCGAGCAACCCTGCAGAGACCACCAACAGCGCCAACCAGGACCAAGGGGAGCCCCCAGAAGCGCGTCGGGTGAAACTCAACAACAGAGGGGTTGAGAGCAGAAACACCACACCCTCGATTCGAAACAGGCTCGCGATAGCGAACGCAACAATAACCCCAATCCGGTAACGCAAAAGAGGCGCCGTCACACTCCGCGCCAGGTACCAGACGGCCAAAAGAAAGAAGGTCAGATAACCGGCATCACGGATAATAAAAGCCCGATACTCGTTAAAGGCCGGATGCATGACAGCAACCAGTGCGGCAAAGACTGTCAATCGCCGGGAGGTCCCACCGAAAGCTCGAGTCACCAATACAAAAAGTACGGCTGATGCAGTAAAGAAGCCCGCATTCAGTAGCTGACCTGCCCATTGGTAACTGATACCCAACACCTTGCTGAGCGCCAGCATCAACAACGAGAAAAATGGCCAGTGGTGAGAAGCAATCGCTCCTGTCCAGTCACCTGTTGCCAGATAATCTGCGGTGCGTACATACACCACGCCATCATTGTTGATGACATCATCAATATACAGGCACCAGGCCGAGGTGAGCAGGCCGGCAAATACACAGAATGCCAAAACGCTGGTTACAAAGCGGCTATCCGCCGGCTGGTCAGCCAGTAATTTCATCGCAAACCGTCTTGGCGCGCATCGATGAACGCCGGTGCAACCGTGGCCTTGATACCCCATAGTTCATGGCAGCAACTTTTCCTGGGCGGATAACGAGGCACTTGTCTCACGCTCTCGCACCACGTGATACGCTGCACCATCTACCATGACTTCAGCAGGGCGCGGTCGGGCGTTGTAATTGGAACTCATCACGAACCCGTAGGCCCCGGCGGAACGTACCGCAAGCAGATCTCCCTGCACTGCCGCCAGACGCCGGCCCCGGGCGATGAAATCACCGCTCTCGCAGACCGGACCCACAATGTCGCAATCGCGAACTGGCGAAGTGCCGCCGCGGCTCACCGCAACCACTTCGTGCCAGGCCTGGTAGAGCGCCGGGCGTAGTAAATCATTCATTGCCGCATCGACAATAAGAAAATCCCCGGCTGGGCCGGGCTTGATGTACTCCACCCGGGTCAGGAGTATTCCGGCGTTGCCCGCGATGGCACGGCCCGGCTCCAGCGTGACACTAAGATGACAGCCCCGACGCCGAAGAATCTTAAGCATCGCTTGCGTGTATTCTGCCGGGGTGGGTGGGTTTTCATCGGCATAGCAAATGCCCACTCCCCCTCCCAGATCCAGATGCTGCAACACGATCCCGTTGTCGGACAGGATATCCACCAGATCCAGTACCCGTTCCAGCGCATCACAAAAAGGGTCGAGCTGGGTCAGTTGCGAGCCGATGTGACAGGCAATCCCGGTGATGTTAATGCTGTCCATAGCAACAGCCCGCTGGTAAAGGCGCAACGCATCAGACGCCGGTACACCGAACTTGTTCTCACGCAGCCCAGTCGCGATATAGGGGTGGGTTCCAGGGTCCACGTCCGGGTTGATTCGGAAAGCCACCGGCGCTTTCTTCCCCAGGGTGCGCGCTATGGCATCGACCCGCTCGAGTTCTGCCTCCGATTCAATGCTGAGGCTGCGAACCCCGGCCTGCAGGGCCTGTTCGATTTCGCCAATGGACTTGCCGACGCCCGAAAATACCACATCGCCTGCAGCGCCCCCCGCCGCCAGTACCCGATCCAACTCTCCCCCTGAGACGATATCAAAGCCCGCGCCAAGCCGCTGCAGGACCTGCAGAACCGCCAGGTTGCCATTTGCTTTTACGGCGTAACAGACATGGCGCGGGTACTCACCAAAAGGCTCGTCAAAGGCGCGGTAATGGCGCTCCAGCGTCGCCCGTGAGTAAACATAGCAGGGCGTACCCACATTGTCCGCGATCGTCGCGAGTGACACATCCTCAGCGAACAGATGATCCTGGCGATATCCGAAGTGGTCCACGAACGGGGGCTAGCTATCGCTATCTTCGGATTCTTCTGATGAGGCCGGTTCGGGAATATACAGCGGGCCTTTTTGCCCGCAACCCACCAGCGAAACCCCGCCCATCAGCAGGGCGAATCCCAGAGCTAAGGTCACAATACGCTGAGTCAAGCGGGCGAGTGAGGTGGGCATCACCAGAGCATCCTTCAATGCGCAGCCAGTGCCTGGCGAGCAGCGGCCACTGCCTTGTGGACCTGGCCCGGTGCCGTACCGCCGGTATGATCGCGCGAACTGATCGACCCCTCCAGGGTCAGCACATCAAATACATCGTTATCAATGTGGGCACAGATATCACGCAATTGCTCAAGTGACAACGCCGGCAACTGCAGTTGTTGTGTCTCGGCAAATCGGACTGCCTTGCCCACCACTTCGTGGGCGTCACGAAAGGCCATCCCCCGGCGAACCAGATAATCTGCCAGATCCGTTGCCGTGGTGTGGCCTCGCTGGGCCGCCTCGCGCAACCGTTCACGGTCAAAAATCATATTTGGCACCATCGCGCCCAGCACCTTTAGACAGGCATGCGCGGTATCAACGCTGTCAAACAGCGGCTCCTTGTCTTCCTGATTGTCCCGATTGTAAGCGAGAGGCTGACCTTTCATCAGCACCAACAGCGATACCAGGTTACCAATGGCCCGGCCGCTCTTGCCTCGAACCAGTTCAGCCACATCTGGGTTCTTCTTCTGCGGCATGATACTGGAGCCAGTACAAAAAGCATCACCGAGATCAACAAAGCGACAGCTCTCGGACGCCCACAGCACCATTTCCTCTGCCATTCGGGAAAGGTGTACCTGCAGCAAGGCAGCGGCGGCACAAAATTCGATCACGAAATCTCGGTCTGATACCGCATCCAATGAGTTAGTCGACACCGAATCGAATCCCAGTGCCTGGGCACTCATCTGCCGGTCTATTGGAAAACCCGTTCCGGCCAAGGCAGCTGAGCCCAGCGGCGAAATATTCACCCGACCCCGACAGTCACCGAGGCGCTGCCAATCGCGCTCAAGCATGGCATTCCAAGCCAGCAGATGGTGACCACACGTAACTGGCTGGGCTGCCTGCATATGGGTCAAACCCGGCATGACGGTGGCCGCTTCACGCTCAGCCAAAATCAGTAATGACTCCTGCAGTCCCGTGACATCGGTACACAGCTGATCTATCGCATCACGGACGAACAGTCGAAGATCGGTAGCCACCTGATCATTGCGCGAACGCGCAGTGTGGAGTTTTTTACCTGGTTCACCAATCAGTTCGGTCAGGCGCGCTTCGATGTTCATGTGTACATCTTCAAGGGCCGCATGCCACTGAAAGCGATCCTCACTGATCTCGCCTAAGATAGTCTCCAACCCATCGATGATCGCCTGACAATCGGCGTCATTGATTACCCCACAGGCATGCAACATGCATGCGTGTGCCTTCGACCCCGCAATATCGTACTGTGCCAGGCGGCGATCAAAGTGCTCAGAGGCACTAAACGCCTCTACTGCAGCATCGGTGCTGCTGTCGAAGCGACCACCCCAGAGTTTTTCCGTAGCCATAATATGTATACCGGCACTATCCGCACCCTGATGACCGGTCAGCGCACTGCACTGACTGTTGCAATGGCAACCTGGGTTGATTCGTTACTGCAACGCCGACATGTACAAAGACAAGGCATGAATCTGCTGTGTCGAAAGCCGATGCGCAATAGGGCCCATGATCTTGCCGACGCGGTCACCAGATTTAAAAGCCAGCAACTGGCTCTCAAGGTATTCAGGCCACTGGCCAGCGACCCGGGGATAGCTCGAAGGCATACCCCGCCCGGCAGGCCCATGGCAAGCCATACAGGCAGGAATAGCAAGCTCTGCCGTGCCAGCGCGATACAACGTTTCGCCCTCACGGGCCAGTGCCAACTGGTCTTCATCGATGCTGCGCGGTGTTATTACCTGCGACGCATACCAGGCATCGATATCTGCCATATCGGTCGGGCTGAGCTGAGCCATGCCTTGCATAACCGGATTGACCCGCTTACCGGATTTAAAGGCGCCAAGTTGCCCGGCGATGTATCCTGGAACCTGGCCAGCCAGGGACGGGAACCCAGCATTAGTACTGTTGCCGTCAGCACCGTGGCAGGCCACGCACATCTGTGCCTTAGCCTGCCCGGCCGCGGCATCAGCTGCACTCGCTGCGCCAGCAGAAAATCCAGCCATCACTGTTGCTATGATGATGAATGCTAGCCGATTCATTAAACTACTCCTTCCGTGAAGGGTCTGCCAACCCGGGCCTGGTGTATACGCCTACCCTGCCCAGCGACCCGTTTTGATGTTGAACTGCGGTACGCTGCGGTGTCCGGCGAGACCTACAATCCGAAAAATAAAGCGTTTAATTATACCCTGTGCCCTTAAATCCCTGCGAACCGGCATTGTTGCGACTTGCCGAATACCACTGCGCCGCCCATCATCCTCGTGACTGGGTAGAGGATACCGGCGCTGAGGTTGCTTTTGCTGGACGCTCCAACGTGGGCAAATCCAGCGCCATCAACGCTATTACCACCCGCAAGGCGCTGGCCCGCACCAGCAAGACTCCGGGACGAACCCAGCAGATCATTTTCTTTAAGCTCGACGAGACCTACCGGCTCGTTGATCTGCCTGGTTACGGCTTCGCCAAGGTACCCGTTTCGCTGCAGCAACACTGGGAAAAAACCGTGCGGCGATATCTCGAGCAACGCTCCTCGCTGCAGGCCTTGATTCTGCCAGTCGACTGTCGCCGGGACCCGACTGCGCTCGATCGACAACTGCTCGACTGGTGCGCGGCAACACAATTACCAGTTCATGTGCTCCTGACCAAGAGTGACAAACTGGGCCACGGCAAACGGATGCAGGCGCTGCGCCGGGCCCGTGAATCTCTGGCCGCGATGCCAATGGTCAGCCTGCAGCTTTTCTCTGCTACCCACGCCTTGGGTATCGACGAGGCGCGAAGGTGTATTACCGATTTGCTTTCGGGGCGAGACCCACGCTGTCAGCGTACCTAGCTGTGCGCCTGGGCCCAGTTAGCGCCACTGCCCACATCAACCTTGAGCGGCACCGCGAGTTCGGCCACCTCACTCATCAACCGCGCCACCGCCTCGCTGACGCGCTCCGACTCAGACTCGGGCACCTCCAGTACTAGTTCATCGTGCACCTGCATGATCATGCGCGCACCGCCGCCATCCTGATGTAGCCAGTCATCTACTGCCAGCATCGCCAACTTGATCAGATCAGCGGCAGTACCCTGCATAGGTGCATTGATCGCCGCACGCTCGGCTGCCTGGCGACGGGCATGGTTACTTGAACTGATATCGGCAAGAAACAAGCGCCGGCCGAATACTGTTTCTACATAATGCTGCTCGCGTACCTGTGCGCGGGTAGCATCCATGAACGTACGCACGCCAGGATAGCGATCGAAATAACGCTCGATATAATCCTGTGCCTGAGCCCGTTCAATACCCAACTGGCGCGCAAGACCGAAGGCTGACATACCATATATCAGACCGAAATTAATGGCCTTGGCGCTGCGCCGCTGGTCCGCATCGACCACATCTGTGGTGACGCCGAATACCTCGGCTGCGGTGGCCCGATGCACATCCTCGCCCTTGTCAAAGGCCGCCATCAGTCCAGCATCCCCGGACAGGTGCGCCATGATCCGCAGTTCAATCTGGGAGTAGTCGGCCGCCACCAACACTGCCCCGGGCGGCGGCACGAAGGCCTCCCGGATACGCCTGCCCTCGGCCGTTCTGACTGGAATATTCTGCAGGTTCGGATCACTGGAGGACAGCCGGCCCGTCGCCACTGAAGCCTGGTGATAGGAGGTATGTACCCGGCCCGTATCTGGATTGACCAGGGCTGGCAACTTCTCGGTATAGGTAGAGCGGAGTTTGCTCAGGCCACGGTGTTCCAATATCAACCGGGGTAAGTCGTGCTGTTCGGCAAGTTCCGCCAGTACACTCTCGGCGGTTGAGGGCTGCCCCTTGGGTGTCTTGGCCAACACTGGCAGCTGCAGGTGTTCGAACAGGATTTCCTGAATTTGCTTTGGCGAGGCTATATTGAAGGGGCCATTAGCTTCACGATGAGCCTGCTCTTCCAGTTCCTGTATCCGCTGCAACAGCTCGGCACTTTGAGTCGCCAACATAGCGCAGTCGACCCGCACCCCGGTACGTTCTATTCGTGAAAGCACCGGTATCAACGGCATTTCAATACGCTCAAACAACGTCTGCTGAGAAGGTTCGCCCTGCAGACGTGGAAATAGTTCCTGGTGTAACCGCAGCGTGATATCGGCATCTTCCGCGGCATAGGGCCCAGCCTGTTCTAACGGCACCTGGTTGAAAGACAGTTGACCCTTGCCCTTGCCGGCCACATCCTCGTAATGCACCGTCTTGTAGCCAAGATACTTTAACGCCAGCGTGTCCATATCGTGGCGTGATCCAGTACTGTCGAGCACGTAGGATTCCAACATCGTGTCATAGCGGATTCCGGCCAGGCCGATGCCATGGTTTTGCAACACGGTGCAGTCATACTTGAGGTTCTGACCCACCTTGTCCCGCTTTGGGTCTTCAAGCAAGGGGCGTAGTTGTTCAAGCACCTCCTCGGGTGCGAGTTGTGGGGGAGCATCAAGATAATCATGCGCCAACGGTACATAGGCCGCGGCACCGCTTTCTACTGCGAAGGAAACACCCACGATGCGGGCTCGCATAGCATTGATCGATGTGGTCTCAGTATCAAACGCAAACAACGGCGCCTGTTTCAATCGCTTGATCCATCGCGTTAACGCCCGTTGATCCAGCACGACGTCATAGTCTGCTCGCTCTGTGGTACCGGGCGTGTCTAGCTCGCTGACTCCACCCAGTTCTCCCAGCCAGGTCTTGAACTCCAACCGGGCATAAAGCTCGCGCAACGCATCCTCATCAACAGAGCGGATCTTAAGGTCTGCGGGCTCGGGTTCCAGCGCCACATCGCACTTGATGGTGGCAAGCTGGTGCGATAGAGCCAGCTGTTGCAAAGACGCTCGCAGATTTTCTCCAACCTTGCCAACGACCGAGTCGGCCTGCTCAACCAAGGCATCCAGTGAGCCGTACTCGTTCAACCATCGCGCGGCGGTTTTTGGGCCCACCTTAGGCACACCCGGTATATTGTCTGAGGTATCCCCCACCAGTGCCAAGAAATCCACAATGCGCTCAGGTGGTACACCAAATTTTTCCATAACCCCATTCTCATCGTAGAGCACATCTTTCATGCTGTCGCACATCCTGACCTTGGGCCCCACCAACTGCATCAAATCCTTGTCGCCACTGATAATCAGGGCCTCCATGCCCTGCGCCGATGCAGCACAAGCCAGCGTGCCGATCACATCATCCGCCTCCACATCGGGCACCGACAGTAACGGTAGTCCCAAGGCCTGGATCACGGTATGTACCGTGTCTACCTGGGCGCGCAGTTCCTCGGGCATCGGTGGACGGTTCGCCTTATATTCGCTGTAGAGGCGATCGCGGAAGGTCTTGCCTGGCGCATCAAACACCACCACGAAGTACGGCGTTTCATATTCACGCAGAAGACGACGCAGCATGTTGACAATGCCATATACCGCGCCAGTACTCTCACCTTTGGAATTGGCCAGGTTAGGCATCGCGTGAAACGCCCGATAAAGATACGAGGAGCCATCGACGAGAATCAATTTTTCAGGCATAAGGAATAAAGCGGGGTTCAGCATCGCCGGCTCGCTATGCCGACTAGTAGGGTTCAGCGCAGTATACGTGGCCGTGACGACATTCGTACCCCTTGCGCCAACTGGTGTTTCGCGGGATGATGGAACCACCCCGGGGCACAAATAGTGATGAACAGATCTCAATGCGCGCTAGTCGGCCAACATGCCAGACAGCGCATGATCGAGTACCGGACTCGTGGACACATTAGCGCACTAAAAGTGATTCGCGATCGTGACCCAACCATGGTGATCCGCGGCACCGCGGGTGATGACTCTTTCACCCGCTCTGGGTGTAATCTTGCTGCCAGCCTGACGATCCCACTTTGGAAAATCGGAGAGTGACACTGCGGCGCGCACTGGGACACATGATCACCTGTGTGCTTGTGGGTGTTCTTGTCGGCGGATGTGCGCAGAAACCGATACAGGCACGATCGGCCCACATCCGCTTTTACACTATCAACAATAATAACCAGCTAACTGAGCTATCACTCATCCCCAACCGCGACGAGTCGGGCTGTCACAATTTCCCACTCGACCTGAAGATCCACCGGGTCGCCCAAGTTGGTTTCAAACACTGTGCACTTTATCAATCAGATGGCTGCCTTGATGACGCCATGTTAACCATGAAGTGGTCGGGCAAGCGATCCCTTACCGATGCCCACAAGAACGAGCCCACTACCACGATTACCCCGGGATCGCTGTGGCTCTTTGATCAGCACCGCGAGATCACGGTCGCCTCGTGGTATTGCACACCCCAAGCCTAGCCGACTCCTCCCCCCACCGGGCTGGCAATTACTGATCCATTTGGCGCCGTGCCAAAACCATGCCCTTGAGCAGGTTAAGTGCTTCACCAATCTCGAAATCCCGATCCTGCAGGCGCTCAGCCACAGCTTGCGCTTCGTTGCCTGGATTGGCGGCAGTGTTTTCATTTTCCAGATGACCGGCAAGATCAGATTCGCGCATGCCAGAATGTGCGCTTGCGGGTGACGTGGCGACCTCCAGTCGGCGACTGACAATATCCGGTTCGATACCTGTGGCCTGAATGGAACGATCGCCGGGTGTGTAATAACGGGCTGTTGTCAACTTGAGCGCAGCGCCGTTATTCATCGGCAAAATGGTCTGCACTGAGCCTTTGCCAAAAGTTTTGGTCCCCAGGATCAAGGCCCGCTGGTGATCCTGCAAAGCGCCGGCCACGATCTCTGAAGCCGAGGCTGACCCCTGATTGACCAGTACGACGAGGGGGGCGCCATCGAGTACGTCACGGCCGGTGGCGTCAAAGGTGAAAGCCGAATCGGCAGTACGGCCTCGGGTCGAGACGATCACGCCTTCTCGCAAAAATAAATCGCTGACCTCGACCGCCCCATTGAGCACCCCGCCGGGATTATTGCGCAGGTCCAGAATCAGGCCACTAAGGGGATCGCCGGCTTCTTCTTCCAGGCGCTCGATCTGACGGCGCAGTGAAGCACCGGTACCAGACTGGAACTGGCTGATACGGGTGTACGCGAAACGAGTTTCCAGCAGTTCCCCGCGTACGCTGCGCAACTGGATGATGGCCCGCTTAAGGGTCACATCGAAAGGCGCCTCGACGCCTTCACGGGCAATGGTCAGCGTAATCTCACTACCAGGTTCACCGCGCATGCGTTCCACCGCTTTGTTCAGTGACTGGCCTTTGACAGCTACCCCATCAAGACCGATGATGAGATCACCACTGCGAATCCCGGCTGCCTCAGCCGGGGTACCGTCCAGCGGTGCAACCACGCGAATTGCGCCATCCTGCAGTGTGACCTCCATGCCCAGGCCCCCAAACTCACCCCGGGTATCGATACTGATCTCACGGAACGAATCAGGATCCAGATAAGCCGAATGGGGGTCCAGCCCACCCAGCATGCCACGCACGGCATCGCGCAGCAGTGTTGTGTCGTCGATGGGCTCAACATAATCGCTCTTGATCAAGCTGAAAATCTCGGCAAACAGGCGCAAGTCTTCAATCGGCAGTTCTGTTGCCTCAGACGATTCGGCTGCGATGCCGGGACGGGTCAATGCCAAAAGTGTGCCCACTAACACAGGTACAAGAAATCGGGTGACTCGGGATGTTTTCATAACACGCTCGCGCGTAACGGTGTCTGGATCAAATCGACTGAACGCCTTCAGTATACCGTTCGCCTGTGGGCTTGGCGTGATAGAACACCGTGGCGATAACGAGGTGTCGGCACGGCGTTACGATAACGCAACCGGGTATAGGAATCTGAAACATTAGCGTATAATGTTAGTTTAATATTGGGGATAATGGATATAGGTGCCATGGTCATAGCAGCGAAACAGCGCGAACATGAAAGCGACCGGGGAAACGCAGGGCAACTTTTTCTTGCCAGCGAGACAGACCTGTATATTGCCTCGAGATCCCTCAAAGCAATGGGCCACCCATTGCGGCTGAAAATCCTTTGCATCCTTGCCGGTGTCACTGAAACCAGCGTACAGGATCTGGTGGATCTGGTCGGCACATCCCAGAGCAATATCTCCCAACATCTGTCGATCCTGCGTGACAAAGGGATCCTCGCCTCACGCAAAGATGCCAACAAGGTCTTTTACCGGATCGGTGATGAGAAAATTCTGGCGCTGATGGGTACCATGCGCGAAGCTTTCTGTAGCGATCACAACTGAAGCCCCTTGTCGCGCGAGCGCCCGGCCAAGTCGTGCCGGCTGGTGTGCGGTAGACTACCGCCCCCTTCATTTCTTCATTGAGCTACGATGGATTTTGAGTTTGTTGCCAGCAACTGGCATCTTTTTGCAGCGCTGATCGTTATCTCGCTGCTGATCGGCATCGATACCGTACGCCGCGGCGGCGGCGGTGCCGGCCAGATAAGCGCAGTACAGTTACCCCAACTGATCAATCACGAGAACGCCGTGGTGGTCGACGTCTGCGAAAAAGAGGAGTTTGGCAAAGGCCATATTCCAGCTGCTATTAATATCCCCGCAGGCCAGATCAAGGAACAACTGGGTCAGTTAGAAAAATACCGCAGCAAAAACCGACCTATCGTGCTGTCATGCCGCAGCGGCAACCGCGCCAGCCGAGCGGCTGCGGTGTTGCGCAAGAATGAGTTTCAGCGGGTCTATACGCTAAGCGGGGGGCTGGCAGCATGGGAAAAAGAAAACCTGCCTCTGGAACGCTGAACGCTTTGGAACCATCGTTATGACTGATACCGCTGTACAAACACCTAAATCAATATTTCAGTTGCATCAGGTGTTCGTCAAGGATTCTTCATTCGAATCGCCTCAGAGTCCAGATATTTTCACCTGGAAGGAATACCGCCCGGAGACCGAAGTCGATCTCAAGGCTCAGCACCATGACATCGATGCCGATCAGCATCTTCATGAGGTCATCCTCAGGGCAACGGTCACCTCGCGGCACGATGACCAGATCATATTCCTGGCCGAAGTCCAGCAGGCCGGTGTCTTCACCGTGCAGGGGAGCACCCCAGAGATACAGGAGATGATGCTGGAAGCGGCTTGCCCAAACGTCCTGTTCCCGTTTTTACGCGAGACGGTCGCCGGGCTGATCTCCAAGGGTGGCTTTCCCCAGTTCTTGCTGGGTCCAGTCAATTTCGATGCCATGTACCTGCAGAAAAAAGAACAGGCTGCGCAAAAAGCCGCTGAGGATAATGGCGCCGGCGTACCCGTAACTGCCAACTGACCCTGTGTCACCCCGTCGGTGACTGCCTGCCGGGCTAACCTATCTCATGCCTGAATCAACCGCAGAACCGATAACTATCCTTGGTGCCGGTTCCTGGGGAACTGCCCTGGCGCTACTGATATCCCGATGTCAACAACAGGTATTGTTGTGGAGCCATGAGCCTCACCATGCCGAACAGATGGCGAAGACCCGAACTAATGAAGCCTACCTGCCCGGTATTTCCCTGAGCGAAAATATCACTCCGACCAGCGACCTCGCCGTTGCTGCAAAAACCCCTAATCTGGTGCTGGCCGTGCCCAGTCATGCCTTTCGCGCTGTGCTCACACAGCTTAAGCCGCAATTGTCAGCGCAACCCAGGGCCAGTCTATGCTGGGGCACCAAAGGCTTTGAGCCTGATAACGCCCTGTTGCTCGGTGACGTATTTGATGAAATCATGGGCAACCATGCCCTGCCCAGCGTGGTTTCCGGGCCCAGTTTCGCCGGGGAAGTCGCACGTGCCCTGCCCACTGCGCTAACCGTGGCAGCAAACAATGACGAGCAGGCCGTGCGAGTCGCAACGTGGTTTCGTAATGAGCGTACCCGTGTATACACCAGCACTGATATGCGCGGAGTACAACTGGGTGGCGCCATTAAAAACGTGATGGCGATCGCTGCGGGCATCAGTGATGGGCTGGGCTTTGGCGCCAACGCCCGCGCAGCGTTAATGACCCGAGGTCTGGCTGAACTTCGCCGACTGGGGCAGGCCCTGGGAGGGAAGCCGGACACCTTCATGGGTCTGACCGGCATGGGCGATCTGATTCTGACCTGTACTGACGACCAGTCACGTAACCGCCGGGTCGGCCTCGCGCTTGGCCGCGGTCAGAGCATGACACAGGCGCTGCAGGCCGTTGGCCAGGAGGCTGAGGGCGTGAACACTGCCCGGGAACTGCACCGTAGAAGTCACGAACTGGCCGTTGAGATGCCGATCAGCGAACAGGTCTACCGGGTCTTGTTCGAAGAGCTCGACCCAGCACAGGCGGTAACTGCCCTGCTCTCGCGCGAACCGCGTGCTGAGCATCACGAGACAGATTGACGCTCCGATAACAAAACACGCATCACGCTCTCCAGCATCGCCGGTTTTATTCCCAGACGCTCAAGACCATTGCACTCACAGACACTATCAACCTGTAAGGAGTAGTAGTTATCCAGAGTGAACAACGGCCCGGGCAGATGCTGCAGCACCCGGCCCTGCAGCCGCGCCACCCAATCCGGCACCCCGATAATCAGGCGATGCCGATCCGTAGCCCGCGCCGTAAATTCAATCAACTCACGAAAACTGTAGGACTTTGGCCCACACAGGTCATAGGACTGACAGCGCTCAGATTCTGCACCGCGCGCAATCACTGTGGAGAAGGCGCTGACCACATCATCGACCCAGACCGGGGCAAAACGTGCCCGTGGGCACACCAGGGGAAATACGGGCATCCAGCGCAGCATCTGAGCAAACTGTCCAAAGAAATTGTCGCCCTCGCCAAAAATAATTGACGGCCGGAAAAGGGTTACGATCAGATCTGCTGGTGCCGCGCGTGCCGCTTCTTCACCGTGCGCCTTGGAGCGCAAGTAGGCGCTGGGCGGGTTGACCATATCAGCGTGCAATGCGCTCATATGTAGATAGTGCCTGACACTCGCGGCGGTACAAGCCCTAACCAGCCGGGCCGGTAAGCCAGCATGTACCTGCTCAAAGCGCTGACCACCCGACTCGTGCAGAATGCCGGCAAGGTTAATCAACACGCTCACCCCCGAGAGGGCCTGCACCAGTTGCCCGTCCGAATCGCTGTCCACCTGCCGCACCGTCGCCGGTGCCAGATATCTCTCCAGCATATCGGGTGGCTGTCGGGTCAACACCGTAACATGGTGACCCTGCGCTAAAAGGTGTTGGCGCAGATGACGGCCCACAAAACCGCTACCGCCAAGAATGGCAATGTGTTCAGTCACGTTGGGAACGTTCATATTGCTTCAGTCTGATCAGGCCACCGGGGTAGCGCATTGTGGGCCGTTGTTAGCCGGATTGTTAACGAATCGGCTGACCGGGGTCAGGCGCATCGGCTTTTCACAAGCCCTTAACATGGCACCTGCTGTATCCGGGGTCAGTGGGGATGTCTCGAGCCATTGACGATGATGATCACCATCAAGAATGACGGGCATACGGGGGTGAATGGCACGGCACGTCTCATTGGCAGCAGTGGTGATGACACAAAAACTCGCCAACGGTTTTTCCGACAGCAGGGTGTTGTACGCCCACAACCCAGCCAGAACGAAAGGACCGCCATCAACTAGAGAAAGGTGGAACGGCTGCTTTGTACCATCTGATAGAACCTGCCACTCGTAGTAGCCATCGCACAGAACCAGGCAGCGACCACTGCGAAAGGCCTCCCGGAACATCGGTTTTTGCGAAAGCGTCTCGGCACGGGCATTGACCGGACGAGGAATGTTAGATTTTTTTGCCCACGCTGGGGCAAGCCCCCATTGCAATACCTGTGCCCGGGGTCCTATATCGGAGGCACACACCACCACGGCAGGCTGGGAAGGCGCAATGTTGTAGCTCGGCGCCAAAGATTCCGATCCGCCCGCGACCAAACCATCCACCACCCCGGCAAAATCGGCTACGGGCCGGTGGCGGTCAAATCGGCCGCACATGCTCTTTATGCAAATACTGCGTTCTGGTTGTCATAGGTCTAGCCGGACTTTAGAGTCGATGCGGCAAAACACCACTTTAATCTATAAGCACTTTAGCCTATGAGCAGTTACGAAGACTATTCGCGCAGCAGCGCGGCATATGATCACACCCGCCCGGCCCAGGGGGTTGAGATCATTCGCCGTGTCCTCTCGCAGAACCCGGTACCACTAGAGGCACAGGTACTGGTCGATGCCGGATGTGGGACTGGTCAGTACACCGCAGCGTTGAGCAACGAGCTTTACCGTATACGGGCGTTCGACCTGAACGAAGGCATGCTCAGTACAGCCCGGGGGAAACTCGAGCCCGAAATCGCGGCCGGGCACATCGACCTGCGCCAGGCCTCTATTGATGAGTTGCCCATTAGCGATGAAAGTGCCGATGCCATCATGGTCAACCAGGTGCTGCATCATCTGGTGGATGACCCGGCGCAAGGCTGGCCGGCACACCAAAAAGTATTCAGTGAATTTGCCCGGGTGCTAAAACCCGGCGGAAGAATTGTGATTAACAGCTGCAGCCATCGGCAGCTTGGTGAAGGATTCTGGTATTACTGTCTGATTCCCAACGCGCTTGATCGGGTGCGAAAAAAAACCCTAGACCTTGACCCCCTCGCCCACCTGTTGCGTCGCAGCGGCTTTATCGAGATACGCCACGAGGCCGCTGAAAAACTCATCATGCAAGGAGATGCCTACTTCGACGCGAAGCGGGTCTTGGATCCGCGTTGGCGTGACGGCGATTCCATCTGGGCACTGGCAACCGAAGCTGAACTGCAAGACGCCTTGGAAAAAACCCGCACCTTGTTAGAGGCGGGCAAGCTTGAAAAGTTCATGCGGCACCACGACAAACGACGCGCCCAGGTTAACCAGTTGAGTTTTACCTGGGCACAAAAGAATTCGTGACCAGCCGTCGCAGACCGTCTACACGAAATCTTCACGGCCATCGCTAAAATAGGGCGGTTTTTATTGGGCAAAAGCCCAGCCCTGTGGCTCAGATTTTATGTCCCGAATTCTGCGTTTTGCCCTGCCTGCCCTCGTGCTCGGAGCGGGTATGGCTGTTTTCCTGGCACTGAAGTCCTCCGGCCCAATTGTTCAACCCGTAGTGGCGGTGGAACGAAACTGGCCCGTGGAAGCAGTGACGGTCAAATTCCGGCAACTCGCCCCCACCATCCGCTTGTATGGCCGCATTGAATCACCGCGCGAATCACGAGTGCGCTCGGCCTTGTCGTCAGATGTGCAAAAACTTGAAGTCCTGGTCGGGCAGAGCGTCAGCAAGGGCGAGGAGTTGTTACGCCTGGATGATCTGGATGTAAAGCTGACGTTGGCACAAAGAGAAGCCGAACTCACCGAGATCCAGGCGCAAATTCAAAGTGAGAATACCCGGTATCAAGCCGATCGCGCGGCCCTGGAACAGGAAACAAAACTGCTGGCATTGGCCCAAAGCGCCCTGGAGCGGGCTGAACGGCTGGCACAAACTCAGGTGGGCTCAAAAGCCAATGTGGATCATGCCCGTGAGGTCCTAACGCGGCAGACACTGAGTCTGACCAGCCGGCGTCGCGCTATTGCCGACCACCCGTCGCGGCTCGCACAACTACAAGCCCGGCGTCAAAGAGCAGTGGCACTGCGAGATAAAGCCTTGCGGGATCTTCAGCGTGCACGCGTTATTGCCCCTTTTGATGGCCGGATAACCGCAGTACATACCTCACCCGGTGACCGCGTCCACCCCGGTGACCGACTGGTAGACCTGTTTGATACCGCCTACACCGAAATCCGGGCACAGGTGCCCAACCGCCACCTGCCCGTGATTCGCCAGAGTCTGCACGAAGGTAAACGGATCGACGCCACTGCAGTGCTCGATGATGCCCCGGTAGCGCTAACGCTGGCGCGCCTTTCTGGCAAAATCGAGGCGGGTGAAGGTGGGGTCGACGCCTTTTTTGATTTTCAAGGCGAACCGCCGCCATTGGAGCTTGGCCGCACGATTCCGGTGCTGGTCTCTTTACCAGCGCAACCGGGTGTCTTCGCCCTGCCGGCAACAGCGGTATATGGCGCCGATGCGGTGTATCACATTCACAACAATCGTCTTTCCCGGGTGAACGTTGAGCATATCGGCGAATACCGTAATGGCGAATGGGGCAGCTGGAGCCTGTTTCGCAGTACTGCCCTGCAGGACGGCGATACGGTCCTTGCCAGCCAGCTGCCCAACGCGGTAGAAGG
>PBSU01000067.1 GCA_002726415.1 Acidiferrobacteraceae bacterium
CGATGCGCCTTCCAGTAGGTCAAACCTAGAGAATCCGCAGCCTCGTATTGGCCTGCGGGCAGCCCCTGTAGGCCGCCGCGCACCACTTCTGCAATGTAGGCAGAGGCGAACAGCGTCACCATAATCAGCACACGCATCAGCAGGTCAAAGGTCGACCCTGGGGGTAGAAAATACGTAAGCATGGTCGATGCGACAAACAGCAAGGTGATCAGCGGTACACCGCGGATAAATTCGATAAAAATGACACACACGGCCCTGAGCGCGGGCAGATTTGATCGCCGGCCAAGCGCCAACGCCACACCAATAGGCAGGGAGAATGAGATTCCGGTTACCGCCACCACCAGGGTCAGAAGTATCCCACCGAGTTTATTCGTGCCTATGGGGGTAAGGCCGAAGCCGCCGAGCAGAAGCCAGGCGGCGATAAATGGGAACGCCACCGCAAACCAGAGCCAATACTTTCTCCCTGGCAGGCTCTCGCGTAATGCCCCAACGATTGCGAGTGCAAAGAGAACAAAAGTCAGGTTAACACGCCAGCGTTCCGGCTCAGGAAACCAGCCATAAACGAACAGATTAAAACTGCCCCGAATGAAAGCCCAGCAACCGCCGCTACGAGGCTCTGTCATCAGAGCCCAGCATTCCTTGCGGTCGCTCGCAGCCCAGACGGCTTCTGTGAAAAGCCAATTGAATGCAGGAGGTACGATGGACCACAGCAGCCAGACTGAAACCAGTGTTAACGCGATGTTAAGGGGTGACGAGAGCAGGTTTTTTCTCGCCCAGCCGAGCGCGCCGGTCGTGCGGACGGGCGGCGGCAAATCAGGGTGTGACCCGGGTGTGTAACTATCTGGCGGGGAAGTCTGGCTCATGGTGCTGGGAAGTTAGCGGACCGTCAACTTGATCCGGTGGTTGAACCAGTTCATAAAGCTGGAGATGGTGAGCGAAATGACCAGGTAAACGCCCATCACGATAATCATTGTCTCCATTTCCTTGCCGGTTTGCATCAGGCTGATGCCCCCTAAGGTCGCCGTGATATCCATGTACCCGATTGCAATTGCAAGCGAGGAGTTTTTGGTCAGATTCAGATATTGGCTGCACAGGGGCGGGACGATTATCCTCAGAGCCTGGGGGATAATAATCAACTGAAGGGTTCGGTTCGATTTCAGGCCCACAGCGTAAGCGGCTTCAGTCTGGCCGTGACTGACAGCGAGTATCCCCGCACGAACAATCTCGGCGATAAAGCACGCGGTATAGTAGGAAAGCGCTAACCACAAGGCGAGAAACTCAGGCTTGATAGCCATACCGCCTTTAAAGTTAAAACCCTTGAGGACGGGTATATCCCAGGAGAGGGGCGCGCCCATGATCAAAAAGGCGATTCCCGCCAGTCCAACGATCAACGCTATAGAGATCCAGAAAACCGGGTAAATCTGCCCGGTCTCGTTCTGGGTTCGCTTGGCCCAGCGTTTGAAGAGGATCGCCATAATCACGGCGATCAGGATCACGATGCCGACGATCCCAGCACCTGATTCGAAAACGGGTGCGGGCACATAAAAGCCGCGGTTAGAGAGAAAGAAAGCGCCTCCACCAACATCTAGCGCCTTTTTGGCGGATGGCAACAGGGTTACCACCAAAGAGTAAATGGCAAGAATATGGATCAACACCGGGACATTGCGCACGAACTCGACAAACACGTACGAAATCTTGCTCACCAGCCAGTTGCTGGATAGACGCATGATCCCCAGAATGAATCCCAGGACGGTCGCCAGAATGCAGCCCCAGAAGGCAACCAGCAACGTGTTCAAGAGGCCCACGACTGCGGCACGCAGGTGGGTTGATTTGTTGGTGTATTCGATGAACGGCGAGAAGCCAATATCGTAGGCTGCTGGCCACGTCAGGAAATCGAAACTGAACTCTTTACCGACATTCGCCAGGTTGATCACCACGTTTCGTGCGATGGCTGCGATCAAGGCGCAGAGCACCACCATGGTAAGAATCTGGATAATGACGCCGCGCGAATCCTCGTTGCGCCACAGGCGCAATAGCGGATTAACGGTACTGGGGGAAGCTTGTGCCATTACTGCGCGCGCTGTTGAATTGTCAAACGGCGTAACCGGTTGCGCTCACAAAAGGGGTGATGCCGGGGATCCTGGAGGACCCCCGGCATCACCATACAACTAATACAGCTTGGAACTGGCGATCAACGGAATGGGGGCGAGTAGATCAAGCCACCCTCAGTCCAAAGCGCGTTCAGCCCGCGAGCGATGCCCAGCGGTGTGTTCACGCCAATATTACGCTCGAAAATCTCGCCATAGTTACCGATCTGCTTGATGATCTGGTAAGCCCAGTCGTTGGACAGGCCCAGTTCTGAACCTTGACTTCCGTCCACGCCCAGCAGACGGCGTACTTCAGGATTGTTAGAGCCTTTCATATCGTCTACGTTAGAGCTGGTGACACCCAGTTCTTCGGCAGTGATCGTCGCGTTAAGAACCCAGGTCACGATGTCAGACCATTGGTCGTCGCCATGCCGGGTGGCAGGGCCCAATGGCTCCTTGGAGATAATTTCCGGAAGCACCATGTGGTCGCCGGGATTCGGCAGAGCCGAACGAGTTGATGCCAGGCCGGATGCGTCTGTGGTGTAAACATCGCAACGACCGCTTTCGTAGTTCTGCCGAGCTTCGTCGTTGGTCTCAATCGTGACAGGCTCGTATTTCATTCCATTAGATGAAAAGTAGTCAGCCAGGTTGAGTTCCGTGGTGGTCCCTGTCTGGATGCAGACAGATGCGCCATCAAGGTCTTTTGCGCTGCTTACGCCGAGGCTTTTCTTAACCATGAAGCCTTGGCCGTCATAGTAGTTAACGCCGTGGAAGCGTAATTTGACGCCGACGTCACGCGAGAATGTGATGGTGGTATTGCGCCAGAGCACGTCACCTTCACCTGCGTTCAGCTTGGTGAAACGAGTTTTGCCTGTGGATGTTATTGCTTCAATTTTGCCGCCATCGCCGAGCACTGCCGCCGCGGTGGCACGACAGAAATCCACGTCGAACCCGCCCCAGACACCACTGGCGTCAGGTTGGGCAAAGCCGGCTATACCGGTGCTGACCACGCAGCGCAGTACGCCACGAGACTGCACGTCTTCTAAAGTGCCAGCCTGTGCGATACCGGTGGCGCCTAGCGCCAGGGCAGCCGCGGACAGAATAGCGGTTGTTTTCTGTTTCATCAGAACTCCTCTCTCACTTGGTGAGTGTCGATTGTTAGCCACTTGCGCGATCGTGCCGTCACCGGCTCGAAAAGCCAAACCGCAAGTGTTAGGCTAACTTTAACCGCAATCTATACTGATTTTCCACACCTTTACGTTAAATGGCCCACTAAAGGGCAGTCAGAGTGCCTTGTCCCTGGGGTCGGATCCAGTTAAAACGGGCATTTTGGCTTCTTCTACCCGGTTTTTGCGTTTTGTGTTTTGTGGGTTCGGGGAAACCGGACTCTAGGAGAAATCTTTCCTAACAATGCGCTCGCGATCGTCTTGCGCTGTGGTGCCGTTTTCGTGGACCTACAAACTCAACTTATACGGCGCTCTTCGCAGAAATCGCCAGTTACCCCTTGCAGGTGCCGCTGGGGTTCTGTCCGGAAGGGCCAAATCCCTGCTGGGCCTGCCGGTCAGCATGATAGGACGAGCGCACCATAGGAGCGGAAGCCACGTGTACAAACCCCATCTTACGGCCGACTGTGGCCAGCGCGTCGAACTCGTTCGGGGTTACATAACGTTCAACGGGCAGGTGGTGGCGGGTGGGTTGTAGGTATTGACCCAGAGTTAATAGTGTTACTCCGTGAGAACGCAGGTCCTGCATCACCGACTCGACCTCGCTGAGGTGTTCACCTAGTCCCAGCATCAGCCCCGATTTTGTGGGCACGTTCGGGCAGTGTTCAAGGAAACGCTGCAGCAAAATGAGTGAATGCGAGTAGTCAGAGCCTGGCCGAACCCGTCGATACAGTCGCGGAACGGTTTCCAGGTTGTGGTTGAAAACGTCCGGGGGGTTCGACACCAGGATGTCCAGGGCTTTATCCAGGCGGGCCCGAAAATCCGGGGTGAGAATTTCGATCTGCAGGTCAGGACTCGCTGCGCGCAGCGCCTTTATGGACTCGACAAAATGTGTCGCGCCACCGTCGCGCAGATCGTCACGGTCGACTGAAGTCACGACTACATATTGCAACGCCATCTGTTTGACGGTACGTGCCAGGCGGGCGGGTTCATCCGGGTCGACAGGTGGGGGTCGGCCGTGAGCGATATCACAGAACGGGCATCGACGGGTACAGATGTCGCCGAGAATCATGAAGGTCGCCGTTCCGTTGCCAAAGCACTCGCCCAGATTCGGACAACTCGCCTCCTCACAGACTGTATTGAGACCCTGTTCTCGCAGAATTTGTTTCAGTCGGGATACCGCGGGGGTGCCGGGAAACCGGGCCCGTATCCACGATGGCTTGCGCAGTCGCTGGTTGCGTTCCGTCGGTGCAAACTTGATGGGTACGCGGGCAACTTTTAGGCCTGCACTGTCGCTACCGTATTTGCTCATGCGGCGGTCTCGCTGTCCTGGTAGTGTGCGATCGGCGGACAGGTGCAGACCAGGTCCCGGTCACCGTGAACGTTGTCGACACGGCCGACAGGTGGCCAGTATTTTTCTCGGCGAGTGGCAGGGGACGGGAAAAATGCGGCCTCAAGCGTATAAGGGCGGTCCCACGCGCCTTGAGTTAAGAGATAAAGTGAGTGTGGTGCATTTTTCAGCAGGTTGTCGTGGGGGTCATGCTGGCCCGATTCGATCTGTGCGATCTCAGAGCGGATTGAAATAAGGGCGTCGCAAAAGCGATCAAGTTCTTCGCGCGATTCGCTCTCGGTCGGCTCAATCATGAAGGTATCAGGCACCGGCCAGGACATGGTGGGAGCGTGGAACCCGTAATCCACTAGTCTCTTGGCAACGTCTTCGACGTTGATGCCGCAGGATTCACGGATGCCGGCAAGGTCAATGATGCACTCATGCGCGATCAGCCCATTAGCCCCCGTATAGACTACCGGAAAATATGGATCCAGCCGCTTGGCAACATAGTTTGCGTTCAGGATGGCAATCTCGGTTGCGCGACGCAGGCCAGAGGCGCCAAGTAGCGCGATGTACGCCCAGGAGATCGGTAGGATACTGGCCGAGCCCCAAGGCGCCGCCGACACCGAGCCGATCGTTGTGTGCCCCCCCGAGGCCGGATTGACGCCTTCTACCATCACGTGGTCGGGTAGATACGGTGCCAGATGAGAGAGCACCCCGATCGGGCCCACTCCAGGTCCACCCCCGCCGTGGGGTATTGCAAAGGTTTTGTGGAGATTAATATGGGCGACGTCAGCCCCGATTTCAGCGGGTCGGCAGAGCCCCACCAACGCGTTGAGATTCGCACCGTCCATATAAACCTGTCCACCATGGTGATGAACTACCTGGCAGATGTTACGGATTTCCTCCTCGAAAACCCCGTGAGTGGAAGGGTAGGTGATCATTAATGCTGCAAGTTGTTCCTGGTGTGTGGCCGCTTTGTCGCGTAAGTCGTCAAGGTCGACATTGCCGCTGTCGTCGCAGCCTACGATGACCACCTGCATTCCCGCCATCACCGCGCTTGCCGGGTTCGTTCCATGGGCAGATGCCGGAATAAGGCAAACATGTCTGTGGCCCTGGCCCTGCGCCTCGTGAAAGGCCCGGATACAAAGGAGTCCCGTGTACTCTCCTTGGGAGCCGGCGTTGGGCTGAAGCGAGATAGCGTGAAAGCCGGTAATCTCGCAGAGCATATCTTCTAGTTCCTCGAACAACTGCTGGTATCCCTGGGTCTGTTCAAGCGGGGCAAAAGGATGCAGGTTTGTGAAGTCCCGGATAGAGATCGGTAGTAACTCAGAGGTGGCGTTGAGTTTCATGGTGCAAGAGCCCAGCGGGATCATGGAGCGACCCAGACTGACGTCTTTGCTCGCTGTTCGCCGCATGTAGCGCATCATTTCGGTCTCTGAGCGGTAGCGGTGAAAGATCTCGTGGGTGAGGTAAGGCGTACTACGCCGGAGCGATTGCGGAATCGTGCTGACCACGGTCTCGTCTAGCGCTGCTATATCGAGGCGGTGGTGGGCGTGGGTGTCGAAAATTCGCCACAGCGCAACCAGATTCTCACGCTTGGTGGTTTCGTCGAAGCTGATGCCCAGATGATCTGCATCGATGACGCGCAAGTTGATACGTGATTCGCGTGCCCGCGCGGCCAACCGCCCCGCCAGCCCGGGCACATGTACAGAAAGGGTGTCGAAAAAGTCGGGATAGTCAATCGGGTAGCCGATATCGGAGAGACCCCGGGCCATGATGCAGGTGAGGCGGTGTACCCGACTGGCGATCGTATGCAGCCCCTCAGGACCGTGATACATGGCGTAGAGCGTGGAGATATTGGCAAGCAGGACCTGCGCCGTACAGATATTGCTGGTCGCTTTTTCCCGACGGATGTGCTGCTCCCGTGTCTGCAGGGCCATGCGCAGCGCTGGATGTCCCTGGGCATCTTGCGAGACCCCAATGATTCTTCCCGGTGTCGAGCGTTTGTAGGCCTGGCGGGTAGCGAAGAAAGCGGCATGCGGGCCGCCGTAACCCATGGGAACGCCAAAGCGTTGGGCACTGCCGATGACGACATCGGCGCCCATTTCACCGGGGGGCTTCACCAGAGCCAAAGCGAGAATATCAGCAGCAACTACGGCCAGTGCCTTTTTTTCATGAGCGGTGTTGATGGCTGTCGTAAGATCGCGCAGGGACCCGGTAGACGCCGGATACTGCAGTAGCACACCGAAACAATCGCGTCGGGGCAAGTCCACATCCGGGTCGCCAACCAGGATCTCGAACCCCATAAAACCTGCCCGGGTTTTGAGAACAGCGAGCGTTTGAGGATGAACGTAATGATCGGCGAAGAATACGTTGGATTTCGCTTTGGATAGGCGGCGACACATACTCATAGCCTCCGCTGCGGCAGTGGCTTCATCGAGCAATGAGGCGTTGGCCAGATCCATTCCGGTCAGATCGATAATCATCTGTTGGAAGCCCAGCAAAACCTCGAGCCGGCCCTGACTTACCTCGGACTGGTAAGGTGTGTAGGCGGTATACCAGTCGGGGTTCTCAAAAACATTGCGGCGGATGACTGGCGGCATCACCGTACCGTGGTAACCGCAACCGATCATGGAGATGTATACCCGGTTGCGGTGACGCATATGACGCAGGTGGGTGCTGGTTGCGCGCTCGCTTCGGGGTGGGTCGAGTTCCAGCGCACGCTCACTCATAATGTCGGCAGGAACAACCCGACTGATCAGGTCGTCCAGAGAGGTGCTCTCCAGTTCGGCCAGCATGCCCTTGATGTCCTCCTCGGACGGGCCGATATGACGGCGGACAAAGTCACCGTGCATCTCCAGTTCGGTTAGGGTCGCCCTGGGGTGGTTCATGAGAATTGCTCCTTGGTGTCAGCAGGCTCAGTCCAGGGTCGCTATATATGCCTGGTAGGCTGATTCATCCATCATCTCGTCAAGATCCGAGGGTGAAGTCACCCGTACCCGGTAGAACCAGCCAGCACCGGTAGGGTCCTCGTTCACTTTTTCCGGTTCATCGTTCAACACCTGATTGATTTCGATCACCGTGCCATTAACGGGAGACTTGACGTCACCAGCCGCTTTCACCGACTCAATGACGGCGACCTCCTGGCCTGCGCTCACCTCAGATCCACTCTGTGGGAGTTCTACATAAACCAGTTCTCCGAGTTGGTCCTGGGCGTAGTCGGTGATGCCGACCGTGACCACGTCACCTTCAAGGTGTGCCCATTCGTGATCAGTGGTGTACTTGAGATTACTCATGACAGGGGTCTCCTGAGCGTCTTTGGGGAATAGTAACGGTGGGGAACAAAGGGAAGCGGGCATACCTGAACGGGCAGGGGCCTGTTACGTACCACCGCCTGCAAGGCGGTGCCTGGGGTACTAAATTCTCGTGCCACATAGGCCATAGCGACCGGCGCGTTGATGCTCGGGCCAAAACCGCCACTGGTCACTTCACCGACCGAGCTTCCGTTGGGCGCAAGCAAAGAAGTATGCGCCCGTACCGGCGCTCTGCCTTGCGGGCAGATGCCGACACGCTTGCGGACCGGGCCATGTTCAATTTCTGACAGAATCCGGTCCGCGCCGGGAAAACCCCCGCTCCGACTACCTCCTTTGCGTCGACATTGCGGTATCGCCCATTGCAGGCCCGCCTCGACCGGAGAGGTGTCTGGCCCAATATCATTGCCGTGCAGGCACAGACCCGCCTCCAGGCGCAGGGAGTCACGAGCGCCCAGCCCAGCGGGAGTGACTTTCGGCGATTCCAGCAGTGTAGATGCCAGCGCGAGGGCATTTTCTGCGGCGACAGAGATCTCGTAGCCATCCTCCCCGGTATAGCCGCTGCGCGTTATCGTGCAGGTCAGGCCTTTGAGGCTGACTTGTTGAACGCCCATGAAGGGTAAAGCGTTGATGCCCGGTGCCAGTGTTTCCAGCACCGCACTGGCCTGGGGCCCCTGCAGGGCGAGTAGGGCATGGTCCGTCAATGCTCGGAATTCGATATTGTCTTTGCACAGGCTTTCCAACAGAAGGAAATCATCCGTTTTGTTACTCGCGTTGACCACTAAGTGATAGCTATCCGGCAAACGGGCCACCATGAGATCATCCAGAATGCCACCGTTGGCGTCAGTGAAAAAACTGTAGCGCTGGAGGCCGACGTCCAGTTCCAGCAGATTTGCCGGCAGTACCGTCTCGAGAACCTGGCCCGCGTTGCTTCCCAGCACGCGAGCCTGGCCCATGTGGGATACGTCGAACAGGCCGGCGCTGGCCCGGACCTGGCGATGTTCTGCGAGAATGCCCGGAGCGTAATGCACCGGCATTTCGTACCCGGCAAAGGGCACCATTTTTGCGCCCAGTTTTTTGTGTAACTCGTTGAGGGGGGTTTGTTTCACTGAGACCGGGGGTAGCAGATCTTGGGTTGGTCGGCGGATTTCATTGTCGGGATCGAATAGTATATCTTTCTGTTCGGCACAAATCGGAATTTCAAATCCAGAAAATGAGCAAATACTTCGTATGAGCGCAAACCCGGTCCTGGTGGAAGTGACCCGTGGGGAGATGGTAGAGAGCCGGCACCGCGGGGCGTTCGCCGTGATCCGCAGCGATGGTCAGATCGTCGCTGCAGAAGGGGATCTGAATGGATTGATCTATCCGCGCTCGGCAATCAAACCGATACAGGCAATAAACCTGGTAGAAAGTGGCGCCTCGGATGCCTATCAACTGGGTGAAATCGAGCTCGCGCTGGCCTGTGCATCGCACAATGGAGAGGCCGGGCATGTCGAAACGGTAAGAGATTGGTTGCGCAACCTGGGCCTGGATGAGTCAGCACTGGAGTGCGGCGCACATCCGCCACGTCGATCACGCGATCGGCAATCTCTGCTGCAACAGCAGGTCCAGCCGGGCCCCGCACACAACAACTGTTCCGGCAAACACGCCGGATTCCTCAGCACGGCCTTGCACGGCGGATACCCCACCGCCGGTTATATTGATCGGACCCACCCTGTCCAACAGGATGTGCTCAGTCTGCTAGGCGATCTGGCTGGGGTCTCCCTGGGACAGGTTCCGCAGGGGATTGACGGTTGCGGCATTCCGGTTGCGGGTATTGCCTTGCAGCCATTGGCCTTGGCATTTGCCCGCTTCGGTACCGGTGATGCGATGCCCCCCGCGCGCGCAAGCGCTGCCCGTCAGATCTATCAGGCGATGGTGCGCCAGCCCTTTATGGTTGCCGGTACGGATCGTTGGTGTACGCGGGCAATAGCGGCAGGCCAAGGTGCTTTCATCGTGAAAACCGGTGCAGAGGGGGTCTACTGTGGCGCAGTACCAGAGGCACGGTTGGGTATTGCACTGAAGATTGATGATGGCGCCCACCGGGCTTCAGAGTGCGTTATGGGCACTTTACTTTCGAAAATATCTACTTTGCAAACGGTCTTTCCCGCAGGCAATACTGATCTTGTGAAAACGCCGGTGCTTAATGTGGCCGGCAAATCGGTGGGCGCGATCAGTGCCGCTGCAACCCTGTCAGGAGTGGTGATTGATTGTGATTAAGTTATCGTGATCGCCAGGAACCATGGGGTATGCGATCTCATCGTATCCTCAGAGTTCGTTGGCGCTATAGGCCTGTATGCTCAGCGCGTGAATTTCTTTTTTCATTAAATCGTCAACAGCAGCATAAACCAGACGGTGCCGGGCTAGGGTGTTGAGACCCTCAAAGCTGCCGGAAACCACCGTCACCTGGTAGTGGCCACCACCCATCACGGCACCCGCGTGGCCGGCATGCAGGTGGCTCTGGTCTTCCACTTCTACGGATTCGGCCGGAAGGCGGCTGCGGAGCCGTTCAACAATGAGATCGATCGTACTCAAATCAGGATTCCTCATCGTTGATCAGATGCCGGGAGACCAGCAGCATCTGGATGATGCTGAATGCGAGTGTCAGGCCGAGCAAACCGAAGACCTTGAAGTTCACCCAGAAATCTGTACGGACCTGCTCATCCAGGTGGACACGAAAATAAAATGCGACATAGAGGTTAAGGGCACCGCTGAACAGGAAGAACAAGCCCCAGGCCAGGTTGACCTTTTTCCAGACCGCACTAGGCAGATTCATCTGCGCTCCTAACAGCCGCTCCAGGACCGAGCGCTGACCGATTAACTGGCTGCCAAGCACGATGACGCCAAAGAGCCAGTTCACAATCGTAGGCTTCCATTTGATAAATACGTCGTCTTGGAACACCAGAGTCATACCCCCAAAGATAAGAATTACAAAAAGGGTAATAAGGTGGGGGGTTTCAAATCGATGTTGGCGCAGCCGTGTCCAGATCACCTGAGCCAAGGATGCAACAATGGCGACGACGGTTGCGGCATAGATGCCATAGAGCTTGTAGGCGCCGAAAAATAGAATCAGCGGGAAAAAATCAAACAGCAGTTTCATGAGAAAACACGGTCGTAATTGGGGGCGTGATTATAAGGTGCCTGTAAGTAGGACTGGGTGAATCTAAATCGCCCGCTTCGGCTACAGGGCAAAACCAAGCCATCGGCCCACTTGGGTGGCAGGCCAGGTTTAGGGATAATGACCGTTTCCCTGAGGGGGTCTATGTGTGATGCAGGATCGAGGCGTCCCCGGGTGAACGTCAACTTCCGGGTATTTCTCTGACAACCACTTTAAAGCGAAAGGGAGACCCATCTCCGCCAGCGATAATCTCATTGTCACCTTGCTTTAGAGGCTGGCGAAAAGTGGGGAATTCGCGCCCAATTTTTACGCCATTAACCCCCGTGCCCAGCGCGCTGTCATCCCAGATCTCAAGCCCCGAGTCTGTGTCGAAAATAGTAAAGTGATTGGCCGACAAAACCGATTTCTTGGTATCTTCGATCGTTAACCCCTCAATCATCCCAACGGTGGGGCTAACCGTTCTCCCAACTGTGAACTTAGGGTTAGTGACGGGCACGCCGGTCGGGGGAATCGCGTTGGCTAGCGCAGGGCTATCAGCATAAATGATCACGTTCGCCTTGTCGTCACCAGGAGCGGAGTCCATAAAGGAGGAGTCGTCATGTTTAGCAATAACATCCATATTGCTTTTTCGCACCAGGTCACATAGCTTCGTAATCAAGCGAAATGATGCGCCCGGATCAGTGCATATGCGCTTTATAAATTCGGTTGGGTCGAATTCCAGGCAGACTAGATCACCAGACGCCCTGGCACTTGCACTTCGAACTGATTGATCAAGGACTCCCATTTCTCCCAGGTAATCGCCGGGACTGAGCAGCCCGAGGCTGATGGTTTGACCGTTTCGCTGGGAAAAGACTTCAACGCGCCCTGAGACAATCTCAAAAGCGGCATCACTTTTGCTTCCTTCCTCAAAGATTAGCGCCCCAGATTGGAAATTTCTTTTTAACATCTGTTAAGCCCAGCGCTCTGCAATGTTGATAGTACTGATGGTTAGTCTCAGCTCTGATTGGTGTACATTTTGAATTTACCAGCGAAAAACACTGTAATTATAGACTTAATGGTACCGAGGGTCGGACTCGAACCGACACTCCCTTGCGGGAACCAGATTTTGAGTCTGGCGCGTCTACCAGTTTCGCCACCCCGGCATCATTGATTTATAAGGATTTTTCAATCCCCGGAATCCCGGGATTTACGCGTTGCACCTTCCTTGCACTTTTCGGGAGAAAAAATCCGTCAAATCACAGCGGATTCTAGCACTAGCTCATATTCTGCAAACCACCCCGAAGGATACAGTTTGTATCCATCAATCTGCTCAATCAGATTTAACCGCTAGCCTCGTTTATTAGCCCGTGCAGGGCAGCCCTACCAGGTATATGTTTCAGGGTAGGCCCAAGGTACTGGGGTAAGGCATATAGATGTTTAGGCGCGCCATGTAGGCGCGCTGTGAGGGTTAGCGTTGATCTTGGACTGTGAGCCTGTTTGCGGCCCTACAGCATGCCTGATTACTTTACGGACCGACTCTATCAGGGCAAAGGCA
>PBSU01000068.1 GCA_002726415.1 Acidiferrobacteraceae bacterium
CTGGTTTTTCAGCTTCTGTGTGGTTAATGCCAGCAGCGTGTTCTCCGCCTGCGCTTGGTCCTGTTGTGCCCGGAGTTGCCGGACACTCTTATCCAGATACGCCTCCCGCATGATCGATTCGCGCTGTCTTTCTTCAGTATTGTCCAGGACAGTTTCGAGCGCTTCTTTCTCCAGTGCCAGGTTGGTGCTTTTTTCGACCAGACGTTGGTGCGAATCCGCCAGATCAGCAATCTGCTGGTTTGATGTTGACCGGTTCGTCTGGTTCTCTGCCTTGGCGAGGGTCAGTTGCGCCTGCAATGATTCAGCTTGCGCCATCAGCCGCTGGTTTTCCCGCTTCAGTTCGGCCACATCTTCAGATACAGCAGAAGAGGCATCGGCGGCCTGCGAGGGCAGGGGTGTTTCTCCCGGGTCGTATGCTTCGGCCACAAGCACTGCCTCGATCTGGGTGCTGAACGTCAGGGTCGGCTCGGTTTGTGGGGCGGGATCTGTGCCATTCCACAGCAGGGCGGCACCCGCGTGCAGTGCTATGGAGGCGAGAACAGCTGGGAACATCGCCCGGGTCTTCATGGGAGACTTCTGCCCGCCCAGTCGGGCGTGCTCGGGCGGTTGGCCTGGGTTAGGGATAGGCGCTTCGTTCATGGCGAACCCTCCACTTAGGTGCGACGTTGTGCGTCGCCCACCGCGGTGGTCCGCGCCCCGAACTTCTCCCGATTCAGGACTAACGACGCTGGTGCGGGCAGGTCTCCTGGCTTGCGGATGAGAGCAGTGGGTCAGCCTTCCCGACATAGTGTCAGTGGCACGATTGACCTTCTGCTAGCCGCTTACAGTTGCGGGTACAGCCAAGGTTACACACCCAGGTGTGCGCCTTGTTCCCTATTAACCCTGATTGGGGCCGGCACCAGCGGGAATACTCGTGTCTTCACGCCGGAAAGTCAAGATTAACCGAGACTCCGGGCTGTTGAGGAGTTCAAAGGGAATTGGCCGTGCCGGGATGTTGTATCGCAGTCCCCGATATTTGACGATGCGGGTAGAAACTCTATAATCGCGATCGCTTTCTGGTGCCGCCGGCCGCATAGGCTGGTGGTGAAACGGGAAGCCGGTGCGCAGGGGATCAAGACTCTGCAAACCCGGCACTGCCCCCGCAACGGTAAGTGAGTTGGATCGGCTTTCGCCACTGCGATTAAGGTCGCGGGAAGGCGCCGATTTATGAAGCCTGGCTTCACTCACGAGTCCGGAGACCGGCCAGTCAGCCTTATCAAACCACCGCGTGGGGCTGTGGCAGATCGTCCGATCTCCGAGTAACCCGTCCTGCGCTCAGTAAGCCGCACGGAGGGTGCGCAGGAGAATCTTATGGTCAAAGCGCTTCGCCCGTTACTGTTTCTGATGCTCGGTTATTTGATGCCGGGACTGGTCCAGGCCCAAACTGATCCAGTTGTGGTTACCGCGACACGCACGGCCCAGACCGTGGATGCCTCGCTTGCTGCGGTCAGCGTCATCAATCGTGACCAGATCGATCGACTCCAGCCGGCGAGCGTGACTGAGATACTGCAATCCATTCCTGGCCTGTCGGTCAGCAACACGGGTGGGTTGGGACAGCCGAGTACAGTATTTTTGCGTGGCTCAGAGTTCGATCATGTGCTTGTCCTTATTGATGGAATCAAGGTGGGGTCTGTGACCCTGGGCGCGACGGCGTTCCAATATCTGGACCCGGACCAGATTGAGCGGATCGAAGTTGTCCGTGGCCCGCGTTCCAGTCTTTACGGGTCCGATGCCATCGGAGGGGTGATTCAGATCTTCACCCGTGATCCGGCAAAAAGCACCGGTGTTTCAGTCTCTGCCAGCGCGGGTACCCATGACTACAGCAAGGTTGGCGTCCGATTATCGACCGGGAGAGATAGCGCCCAGTTTACTTTCGGCATCAATCGGGAGAAGACCAAAGGTTACAACGTCTGCAAAGGCTCCTACAGTGGCGGCTGCTGGACCTTCGAAGATGATCGGGATGGATATGAAAGTCTTTCGGTGCAAGCAGGCTTTCATGGTTCACTCAACGAGAAAGTAGACCTCTCGCTCAGTTATCTCTCCTCGAATGGCGAAACGGAATATGACGGGTCATTCTCTAACGAGACAGATGTTTCACTCAGCGTGGTCGGCGCCACGCTCGATGTGATGGCTTCCGATCTTGTTGCCATGACGTTTGCAGCAGGTCAGAGCCAGGATGACTCAGATACGCACAAAGACGGCGTCTTCGTCGACCGATTTGACACAACCCGGACATCCTTTAGCTGGCAGAACGACATATCAGTATCGTTACAGAATCTGGTCACAGTCGGGGTGGATCTCCTTCAGGACAAGGTTAATAGCACAACTGCGTATGCCGTGAATTCAAGGGATAACCTGGGCCTGTTTGCCCAGTACCTGGGTAATGTCAGCGCCGCTTCATTTCAGGCAGCATTGCGTTACGACGACAACGAGCAATTTGGGGGACAGATCACCGGTGATACCAGCATTGGTTACGACGCCGGGCCATCGGGACGTTGGACTCTGCAGTACGGGACTGCTTTTAAGGCGCCTACCTTCAATGAGCTTTATTATCCCGGATACGGTAACGCAAATCTCAGCCCCGAGGAATCGTCAACAATCGAGACAGGTTATCGATGGCGAGATGCACGAAGACACTGGGCTGTGAACGTTTATATGACCGAAGTTGATCAGCTGATTTCCTATGATGCCGCAAGTGCGGCGCCGGGAAACGTCGATGCTGCCCGTATCAGTGGCGCTGAACTTGATGCCGGGATTACTGTCCGCGATTGGCGAATCGGTGCGACTCTGGCAGTGCTGTCGGCAAAACAGGACAGGGGTGCCTATGATGGAAAAGCGTTGCCGCGTCGACCTGGCGAAACCCTGGAACTCAGACTGGATCGTGATTACGGCAAACTGTCTGTCGGCGGATCTGTATTCTCATCGGCAAGCAGTTACGATGACCTGGCCAATACCCGGGTTATCAGCAGTTATACGACGGCGAATCTAAGAGGATCTTACCGATTTTCTTCCGATGGGGTGTTGGTTGCCAAAGTCATCAACCTGACCGACGAAGATTACGAGCATGCGAGTTATTATCGCCAGCCCGGCCGTGAATTTTTCCTGGGACTAAAATGGATCTATTAAGGGTAGGCGCTGCGCTCAAGCATCCTGTGACGCCTTTATCATGTCGATTTCAAGTTCAGGACGCTGATCTGGAGCCAGGGCTATGACGGAAAAAGAGTTTCCCGGCGGGGGGCGACAATATAGCCCCCTTGACCAGTTGTTCATTTCTGCACAAACCGCCCTGACCACGGTTTTTGGATCACCCCGCGGTACCGGGCGCCCGGATCCGGCTGAGAGTGTCGATTGCCCGGAACTTGACCCTGAGCAGATGCGTGAATCTGCTCGCCTGATGCGGGTCAACCATGTAGGCGAGGTGTGCGCACAGGCATTGTACGAAGGGCAGGCACTGGCGGCGCGCAGCGGTGATGTTCGCGATGCAATGAGTCGTGCGGCAGCGGAGGAGCAGGATCATCTGCTCTGGTGCGAGCAGCGAATCAAGGAATTGGGTGGGCGAAAAAGCCTGTTGAATCCACTCTGGTACACCGGTGCCTTATGTATCGGTGCCTTCGCTGGGGTCGCGGGTGACAAATGGAGCCTGGGTTTTCTCAGGGAAACCGAAGAGCAGGTGGAGGCACACCTGGATAGTCATCTCGACCGGCTGCCGCTACAGGATTTGCGCAGCCGTGCCGTTGTCTCCCAGATGAAATCAGATGAAAGGGCACACGCCCAGACAGCTCAGTCGGCGGGCGGTGCCACGCTGCCCTGGCCGCTGTCCAGGCTTATGCGTACCGCGGCGCGAATCATGACGGGCGCGGCTCGCTGGGTCTGACGGCTGGGTCACTACAGGAGTTGGCCGTGTCCATCGCTTACATGTGTCGTTGGCTTGGGTTGATGCCGATGGTTTCGGCTAAGCAACTGGTGCGTCAACTTGCGCACTCAGGGATAGGCCTACTCGCGACCGTCGTGAGCAGCCAGTGCCTGGCTCTGGTCAATGTCGTGGATGACCGAGGAGACCCCGTTTCGCTGGCCTCTCCAGCCACACGGGTCATCAGTCTTGCGCCAAATCTCACCGAGTTGCTGTTTCATATCGGCGCCGGTGACCGGGTGGTCGGCGTGATGGAATACAGTGATTTCCCACCAGCGGCAAAAACGCTTCCGCGGGTAGGTGCCCACAACCACTTCGATATCGAGACGATTCTTGCGCTTCGGCCAGACCTGATCGTGGGCTGGGATAGCGGTAACCCACAATCAGACTTGATCCAGCTTGATGAGTTGGGTCTGCCTGTTTTTGTGAGTGAAGCGCAGGATGTCGAGGGGGTCAGCAGTCTGATGCGCCGGCTCGGTACGCTGACGGGGCAGCAGGATCAGGCCAACCAACAAGCGGATGCCTTTGCCCGAGAGGTAGCCCGTCTGCAAGCCCTCTACTCAGGCCGGCGCCGACTCCGCGTCTTCTATCAGGTTTGGGATCAGCCTATCTACACCTTAAATCGTGAACACATCATCAACGATCTGATTGATGCCTGTGGTGGCGAGAACATATTCGCGGATCTTGAGCGCCTGGCACCTGTGGTGTCTTTGGAATCGGTAATTGCCCGCGACCCGGAGGTTATCGTTGGAGGGCGAGATACCAGCGCAACGCCGCCCTGGATGGTGCGATGGCAGCGCTGGTCGGGAATCACTGCCGTGCGCAACGCCCATGTGTATGCCATCGATGCCAATCACATCGGCAGAATGGGGCCGCGCCTTGTGGACGGGATGGAAGCGTTGTGCGGGGTTATCGATAAAGCCCGGCGCGCCTCCTGAACCGGATCTTGCGGGAAGAATCGCTCTTGTCGAATACCAGCAGTTACCGGAGTGCTCGTCGCACGCGCTGGGTCATTGGCATGCTGGGGGCGCTGGTACCTGTCAGTATGCTGCTGGCGGTATCGGCGGGCAGCGTGCCGGTGGACTGGGCGCAGGTCCTGGAAACCGCCCGAACGGGTGTTCCGTCGCTGGATTACACCGTGGTCGTCGAGCTACGCTTACCTCGAGCTGCCAGTGCGCTGGTGGTGGGCGCTTGTCTTGCGTTGGCCGGGGTGCTGATGCAGGTTTTGCTTCGTAACCCCCTCGCAGACCCTTATGTTCTTGGCACCTCCGGAGGTGCTGCAGCGATGGCTTTGATGGCGATTCTGATTGGACTTCCTTATCAGAGCGTGTCCATCGCTGCCAGTATTGGTGCCATGGGGTCGATGATGCTGGTGTTTGTCCTGGCCCGCGGCCAGGGCGATTGGTCGTCGACACGCCTGTTGTTAACGGGCATCGTATTGGCATCGGGCTGGGGTGCGTTGATCAGTTTTCTGTTATCGATAAGTCAGAGCACCCAGGTTTTCAGTATGTTGTTCTGGCTGATGGGCGACTTTCGCGGTGACGGTCCAGGCGCAGCTCGCTGGCTGCTGTTAGCCGGATCACTTACGTTCAGTCTGATTATGAGTCGCGGGCTGAATCTGTTGGCAGCCGGGGAACTGAAAGCCGAGTCACTGGGTGTTCACACCTTATCTTTGCGCCTCGGGATTTTCCTGACAGCAGGTTTACTGACGGCCGCCGCGGTGACACTCGCGGGTGCTATCGGGTTTGTCGGCCTGGTGGTGCCGCATATGATGCGCATGATCGTGGGTACTGATCACCGTCGTCTGGTGCTCGCTTCGGTGCTGCTTGGAGGCGCCTTGCTGGTGCTCACCGAAATGCTTGCGCGCACGGTTCTGGCGCCACGCCAGTTGCCGGTTGGGGTGATCACCGCTTTTGTCGGTGTGCCGTTGTTTCTCTATCTTTTAAGGCGTGGGAGTCGCTCGACAGACTCGTGAGTGCTTTGCGCACTGAAGGCCTTGAGGCTGGGGTGGGGAAGGTGACGGCTTGCCGCGATCTGAATCTTGTGGTCAAGCCCGGCGAGGTCTGGTCAGTTCTCGGTCGAAATGGGGTGGGCAAATCTACCTTGCTGCTGACACTCGCCGGACTCAAGCCTTTGCGCGGTGGCCAGATACAAGTAGAGGGTACCGCGCTGGGTGATCTTTCCCGGCGCGAGCGGGCACGTCGGCTTAGCATTCTCTTTCAGAATCCGGATGTCATCTTTCCCACGACAGTGTTCGAAGCCGTGATGACGGGCCGGCACCCGTGGATTTCGGGTTGGAAAGGGACGAGTGCGAATGACACGCTCCTGGTGCGCGAGCAACTGACCAGGATGGGCCTGGCTGGATTTGAAGCGCGTGCCCTGCCGACATTGTCGGGTGGTGAACGCCGCCGGGTGGATCTGGCGGCACTGGCAGTTCAACAGACAACGGTGGTGTTGATGGACGAACCGGTAAATCATCTCGATCTTCACTACCAGGTGCAATTGTTACAGACCCTGCTCGAAGATTGGCGTCAGGCAGGACAGGCCGTAATCATGGTGATGCATGATATCAATCTTGCGATGCGTTTTAGTGACCGCCTACTGTTGCTGTACGGAGATGGGGAGACCTGTCAGGGGTTGGTCGCAGATGTTGCGACTGAGGAGAACCTGTCGCGACTCTACCAGCATGCATTGCATCGTTACCCCGCAGGCGGGCATTCGTTTTTCTGGCCACTGTGATGTGGCGGATTGTGTTCGCTGGCCTTACTTAATCAGCCGCCGGCGGATCAGGGCTGAGGCCACCCAGGTGGCTAAGACACCAAACACAAGTAAGGACACCAGGTGTAACCACAGGTTCGTGATGGGTTGCCCCACCACAATCGGGCGGATGATCTGAACCGCGTGGGTCAAGGGGAGAAGTTGAACGGCAGATTGCATCGGCAGCGGCAGGGTGCTGATCGGGTAAAAAACGCCACAGAGGATAAACATAGGCGTTAGCACCAGTGTCATATAGAAGTTGAAATATTCGTAACCTTTGGCGAAGGCTGTCACGATCAGGCCGGGAGCCGCAAAACACAGGCCCGTCAGGAATATCGCGGGCAGGGCAAAAATGGCCGTCCAGTCATGCACTGCGCCTAGTATCGCGGCGACGGCAAGAATCGCGCCACCACTGATAAGGCTCTTGGTCGCGCACCACAGCAGTTCACCGATCACAATATCATCCACTTCAGCCGGGGTTGCCAGAATGGCTTCGTAGGTTTGCTGAGGCACCATTCGGGTATAGACCGACCACATCGACTCCATGCTGGCAACGTTCATCGCCGACCAGGCGATAAAGCCGGATGCGAGGAAGGTGAAGTAAGGCATCCCTGCCATTTCCCCTACGAATCGACCGAGCCCATAGCCCAGACCCAGCAGATACAGCAGGGGCTCACCGAAATGCAGCAGAACGCTGGCTCCCATCAATCGACGCCAGACCAGAGCGTTGCGGCGCCAGACGGCCAGTGATTCAACCCGTAAAAGTGGCAGAGGGGCGATTTTCATCCGCGTAGTTCCCGCCCTGTCAGACGCAAAAAGACATCTTCCAGGCCTGAGTGTCGATGCAGGCAGGCAACATCGGGGTGCGACTGTCCTAACTCCAGGAGTGGTTTGGCATCATCAGAGTAGATGTAGAGACTGTCTCCTGCCCGTTCCGTGCGGCACGAGGAGGGCAGACTCTCCACAGCCGATCGAGGTGCTTTGCCTCGGATTTCAAGGACATCACTTTCGCAGTGCCGTCGGATAAGTTCTGCAGGGCTACCCTGTGCCAGTAGTGAACCGTTATCGATGATCATTAACTCGTCGCAGAGTCTTTCGGCTTCTTCCATATAGTGCGTGGTCAGCAGTATGGTTTTACCGTTGCGCTTCATCTGGTGAATCAAAGACCAGATCATATGGCGGGCCTGGGGATCCAGGCCGGTAGTCGGCTCATCCAGCACCAGCAATTTGGGATCATTGACCAGCGACCGCGCCAGAGTGAGGCGGCGTTTCATGCCGCCGGAGAGCGTATCAATGCGATCGTCCGCGCGTGAGGCCAGTTCTACCAGTTCCAGCAGGGATGGCACCCGCTGCTCCAGTTGCGTTTTGTCTATCCGGAAATAACTGCCGTACATGTGCAGGTTTTCGGCTACCGTGAAATCCGGGTCCAGGTTGTCAGCCTGGGGCACAATCCCGGTACATTGCCGGATCTGTCGACGGTTTAGGTCGATATCCTTGCCGAACACCTCGAGAGTACCGCCGCTTCGGGGCGATTGTCCCAGCAGCATCCGCAATGTGGTGGTCTTGCCTGCGCCGTTGGGCCCCAGCAGGCCAAAGCAACTTCCCGATGGGATGTCAAAATCCAGTCCCGAAACTGCCGCCGCGCCGTCAAAGAACTTGCTCAGATTACGACAATGCACCAGTGCATGGTCGGAGGGCGCCTGCACTTCCGATTTCGGTCGGTATGGGGGGTTGCGCAAGGCGGTTCAGATGCCGAAGTGGGTCTCACACCACTGCGGCAGTTCCGCAATCGATGCCAGTTCACCATCGCAGCCCGGCGGTACCGGGTCTGTCACGCTGTTGCCGGTTCGAACCAGCAGGCTGCGCAAACCCGCATCCACGGCGCCTGTGATATCAGAGGAGATGCTGTCTCCAATCATCACCGTATGCGCTCGTACAAAACCAGTTCTGGCCAGGGCTGCATCAAAAAACGCCCGTTGAGGCTTGCCGATAACGGTAACAGGTTGCGTGATGACCGACTCCAGCGCTGCTACGATCGGTCCCAGGCCAATCCGGATCACATCCCCGTCTGGCCAGGTGGGATCCCGGTGCAGGGCGATCGGCTCGGCACCCCCCTCTACCAGGCGTCGCGCGATGTCGATTTCTCCAAAATGGGGCCACAGGGATTGGCCGATCACTACGGCATCGGCGGGAGTTTCATCGCGTGATACCGCGTGCCCATTTTCAGTGAGCAGTATTTCAAGGCTGGTGTCGCCAATAAGAAAGCACCGTGCGCGCTGAAAACGGGTACTGAGGTATTCGACCGTTGCCAGCGATACCGGGAGAATCTCGTCGAGATCCACTTGGTACCCCAGGCCCGTAAGTTTCTCAAAGATCTGTCGCTGGGACATCCGCGATGTATTGGTCACCAGCAAAAAAGGAAATTCACGTTGACGCAGGTAGGCGATAACCCCGGGGCCCTGTTTAACCGGCGCTGTTCCGCCGTAGAGGACACCGTCTATATCGATAAAAAATGAGGGTCGATGCAAGTCAGTCACAGAAGGATCGTGCAAAAGGCGATAGTCTAACGGGGGCTTGGGTCTTGTGGTAGGTGGGCTCGCGTGGCCGGGGGCGTCTTCAGTTGCAAGAGGCAGATTTCACCGGCAGAGTAGGGTGGGTATGGAAGGGCAAGCGGAAGAGTTGAAAAAAAGATTCCTGGCATGGCAATGTCTGCTGCGTCAGCGCGCGATGCGCGTGGGGGGGGGAAAGCCCACATCCGGGATGCGGCCAAAGTTGTCGATCGCTGACGGCGGCAACTATTCTGATCCTGTCACCGTGCTGCTCCTGCATCTTGATGCCGCACCTGACGCGGCGCAGTTTCGGCACATGGCGTTGAAAACGCATGATCCAGCTGATCGCTACAGCGCCGCCGTTAAATACCTCTCTGCAGCGTACTATCAGAGTCCCCAGGGGTTCTCTGACGAGATGACAGCATTGTTCAGCGCCAGTGGGTTATTGGCGCAGGCATTGCGGGCCCGCCGCTCCTGTATTTTGGAGTTCAGTCAGTTTGGATCCCGATACAAAATGGAGTGCGCGATCAGGGAGTTGGAGAAAGGCAGTGTCCCCTATGAGGCCACCTATTGGCACAATAAACTGTTTAATTCCCGGTTGCCCGCCGAGATCGCGATTCTCGGGTTTACGCCACAGTGGAGTGATGCAGTGTTCGATGAAACTCCATCTGAGCGCTAGTTCGACCGGGTTCGGTTGTGGACGCCCACCAGGTCGTTACGGGCTCTATCCAGGTGCTCGTAGATGGTGTCGATAGCCGCGTCAAGATTGCGCTTGGCAATCATGTTGTACAGATGGCGATGGTGTGCGTTGTATTGGGCAATTCGGTCAGGCATCAGTATCGACTCTTTCATGGCGGCCCATTGTTCGTGGCTGCGGGTTTCATTGACCAACTGGTATAGCCAGACCATCAGGCGATTACGTGTGCACTCCGCCATGGCGAGATGAAAATCCGCGTCGGCTCGGGAGAAAGCTTCGGCGTCGTTTGATGCGGACTCAACGCGTATCAGGGCTTTACGCATCCGCTCCAGATCCATTGCGGTTGCGTTGGCAACCGCCAGTCGGACCATTTGGGGTTCGATGCCCAGACGAACATCGATCAGTTCCAAGGGGCTGGTGACATCCGCAATCTCGGTGTGCTCGGAGAACTCCCGGTAGGTGACAAAGGTTCCACTGCCAACCTGCCGGTCTACCATTCCCAGTTCCTGCAGGCGCCGCAGCGCTTCGCGGACTGTGCCGCGGGAGGTATGAAAAAGCTCAGCGAGTTCCCGTTCGGCCGGGAGCCGCTCGTTAAAACCATACTCACCGTCGGCGATCGCACGACGTAGCTTAGCGGCGATTCCGGCGGAACCGCTTACCGAGATGGCTTCCGGTAGTTGCGGTAGGGCTCCCTCGGGGGCGTCGCTGAGATTTGTTTGTTCAGCCATGATGGGTTGAGAAGGTTTGGCACGCAGATTGCGACCGAAATAGACCAATTAAATTTAAAAGGTCTATATTCGGTGGTAAATATGGCACCTATTGGGCTGCAAAGCAATCGCTCTTTTGAGCTGATGATTTGACTTTCCCGGCCAGAACAAACTATTGTTCAGAGTCTCGATGGTTTCCCATTCAATGGTACAAAATCGGTATTATCTTGATCAGTGATGCAAACTGCGGTTAGCACTCGGGTTCGGAGGTACCGAAACAAAAACTGCCCAGATTTGGGCGTGTAACGAGGGAGATTCGGTTACATGGCTTTTCCACGGAACGCAAAGTACGTCATCATCGGCGCCGGCATTCATGGATTGAGTACCGCTTATCACCTGGCGCTTGAACTGCGGCGTAAAGGGATCGGCAGTGGCGAGGATGTGCTCGTCATTGACAAAACTTCAATCGCCGCGGGGGCATCGGGAATTGCCTGCGGCGTGGTGAGAAATAATTACTTCCAGCCCGCCATGCGCGAGTTGATGGCACATAGCGTGGGCGTGTGGGAGAGTGATCCCCAGGCCTACAGTTACCACCCCGTGGGATACATGCAGATCAGTCCCGAAGCGATGCGCGAGGACGTGGCCAGTATCGCTGAGCAGCAAAAGGCCATCGGTTACGAGTCTGTTTTCGTCGAGGGCGCCCAGCAGTCAACGGAATATATGAAGGGGTTATTCGATGACTGGCAGGCGCAGGGTATTACCTCTGTGCTTCACGAGAAGCCAGGAGGTTATTCCAATAACACCCGGGCAATGTATGGCCTCGCCGGGAAGGCCGAAAGCGAGGGTGTACGTATCCTGACCGGCGTGACGGTGACGGGTTTTGAGCGAGGTAATGGCAGCGGTGCGATTAGCGCGGTAGGTACTGATCGGGGCAACATTGAGTGTGATTACACGGTCATTGCTGCCGGGCCCTGGGTCAAGAGCGTTTGGGAAATGTTGGAGTTACCCCCCCAGGTCAGCATTAAAGGCGGGGATGGCGTGATGCACGACAACATCCCGATGTGGGTCTTTTGGTCGCTCCAGGAAGGCACCCTCGGAGTGGACCCGAAGATGCAGCGTACCAATGACGGCGCGATGCCTCCAGTGATCCATGTGGATTCTGATGTGCCGCTGCGCTCAGATGTCGACGGATCCGTCATTACGGAGGAAATGTGGGGCATCTATTACAAGCCGGATTTTCATTTCAATGGCATTCAGGGCGGGGCGGCACCATTCAAAGTGCCCACCGATCCTGATCAGGTCGCGGTTGACCCCTACGGGCCAGATTCTCCCGATTTTGTTGTTGGGGCTGAATTCGCTCACATGTGGTGTTCGGCGCTAGCACATTGTCAAAAGCGGTTCGAAGGTCAGACGCCAAAGTACAAAGATGAACCTTCTGGCGGGATTGGCGCA
This sequence comes from Acidiferrobacteraceae bacterium, assembly GCA_002726415.1. Lineage (GTDB taxonomy): Bacteria > Pseudomonadota > Gammaproteobacteria > Arenicellales > UBA868 > UBA868. The sequence goes on from PBSU01000068.1 coordinate 12,112, forward strand.
TTCACACCGGACAGTTTCCCCGTATTCGATGTATTTTGTGAGAACTGTTACGTGATTGCAGACTCAAACCATGGCTATAAGATGTTGGGTGTGGGCAAACTGGTGGCCGAGGAGATCGTGGGTGATGCCAGCGCACTGTTGGCGCCCTTCCGGTTCTCCCGTTATGCCCAAGGCAAGTTACACCCCGTATCAAACAGCCCTTTCCCGTGGAGTTGAGTCTACGATGAACACAAGCAATGAAGTTCGACATCAATGCAGTAACGATTAGCCCTTATAGACAAACCCCGAGAAAGAAAAAAGGAGGAAAACGGAAATGACCGACCTAGAAGCCTATGTGGTGCAACCGGGACGCGATGACCTGGTCAAACAGGTTCGTGAAAAAATTAACGAGTTGGGGATCAGCTACATCTATTACCAGTTTATCTCAGTGACGGGTCGAATCGTTGGTAAGGGGATTCCGGCGGATCACTGGGAACGCACAGCTGAACGTGGCTTCCAGCTGGTTTACGGCTCCACCGCGAATCTGTTTGTCGATCGTCACGGCGATTACATCGGTTATGGGCCTGAGGCCATGGAACTGGTCGGCATCCCAGATCCAGAAACCTTCTGTCAATTACCTTGGGATAAGCGGGTCGCCCGGGTCTTCTGCGTCTGTTTCCGTAACCGCGAGGAGCGGGAGAACCCCGGGATGGCGTTGACGTCCGATTGTCGCGGGAACCTCAAGCGCTTCCACGCCGAATTCCAGGGCAAGTACGACATGGATTTCCGGGTGGGCACAGAGCCAGAGATGATGTGGCTCAAGCGTGGTGCCGATGGCAAGCCAGACGGGGGTTTCTCAAACCCGTACTGTTATCACATCGATCAGTTTGAATCGTTGCGCCCAGTATTTATGCGGGTGATCGAATACTGTCACGCGATGGGCCTGGACATGATTCAGGGTGACCACGAAGACGCCCCCGGTCAGCTCGAACTGAACTGGACTTTTGATGACGTGGTGCGAAATGCCGATCGTCTTGCGACTTATCGGCAGATTTGCGCCCAGGTAGCGCGGGAAAACAACCTGATTGCCTGCTTTATGACCAAACCCTTCATGGGGGTTTCTGCCTCGGGCTGTCATACCAACATCTCACTATGGAAAGGTGGCGAAGAGCGGATTAATCGCCTGCACAATCACGCCCTGCCGGGCATGGATGACGTTTTCACTTACCGTTCGGGCGGTGACAACCTGTTTATGCCGGATACAGATGATGTGCAGATGCCTGGCAAGGTAGGCCTGCAGTGTGTGGGCGGCATTGTCAGTCACCTTGGCGCCTTGACTGCAATCGGGTGTTCTACCGTTAACTCTTATCGCCGCCTCTGGGATACCGGCTTCTGGGCGCCGGTATTTGCTGATTGGGGCTACCAGAACCGCACCACGGGTCTGCGGGTTTCGGCGCCGGGCCGCTTTGAGTACCGGGCGGTAGATTCCATGGTGAATCCTTACCTCATGGGTAGCGCCTTATTGAAGACCTTTGAGGATGGTATTGATAATGATATCGATCCTGGTCAGCCGGAGAATCGAAACATCTATCAGGCTATGGAAGAAGGAAAAGAGGTGAAAAAACTTCCGATGTCGCTGGGCGAAGCGCTTGATCGGCTGGCTAACGATGAAGTTGTTAAATCGTCCATGCCGGACGAGATGTACCGGGTATTCCACTGGTACAAGAATGACGAGTGGGAGCGTTTCATGCACACCACGACAGAATGGGACATGGAAACCTACCTGGATTGCCTGCCCTGAATATGACTCCTCACTGCGGGCGGATGAATATCGCCCGCAGTGAGGGCCGCAGGTTTTACTTTTTTTCAACGATTCAAGTAATGGAGGACACGGTGCTATGTGCGGAATAGCCGGGTTAATACACCGAGGGCAAAGTAGCGATGTTGGCAGTGAACTCACAGCCATGCTGCAGTCTCTCAAGCATCGTGGCCCGGATTCAACGGGTTTTGCGCTGTATGGCGAGCCCCGCAAGGGCGAGCATGTGATGCGGTTCAAGGTTGCTGAGCAGGAGGATATGCGCAGCGGATTCCAGATCCACGATCAGGTTAAGGAGCGTAAGGCCGAGGTAGATCGTCGCCTGGAAGAAATGGGGGCACGTAAGATAAGCGAAGACACCGCTACTGAGTATGCCTATCGTTATTGGATCTCCTTTGATGGCGACATGAAGAAACTGGCGGACTATGTCGAAGATGTGGAGGGGGCTGAAATCCTGTCAATCGGTAACGCGCTGGAGCTGGTTAAGGATCTTGGTGATGCCACGGTAGTATCAGATCAGTATGGCCTGGGCACATTCCAGGGTACCCATGCTATAGGCCACACCCGAATGGCAACTGAATCCGATGTCGATATTCGATCGGCTCACCCCTACTGGGCATACCCGTTTAATGACATTTCCGTTGTTCATAATGGCCAGTTAACCAATTACTGGGGTTTCAGGCGCGAAATGGAGCGCCGGGGGCACCGCTTCATGTCTAACTGTGACTCCGAGCTGATTGCGGTATACGTGGCGGATCGCATCGAGCAGGGCGATGATCTGGAAGCGGCGATGCGCCGGTCAGTCGATGAACTTGACGGAGTGTTTACCTACGTGGTGGCCACGGCAGATCAGCTGGGTATGGCAAAAGATGTGATGGCGGCCAAACCGATGGTGTTGTATGAGAGCGACGAGTTTGTTGCCCTGGCGTCCGAGGAAGTGGCAATTCGCAGTGTTTTTCCTCACGAAATTGATACGTACGATCCTTATGAAGGAGAGGTGATGGTATGGCAGAGCTAGATCGCACGCATGAATCCCACGAACTGGGGATGCATACAGAGCAGTTGAGCGGGCGCACCCAGCAGGCTTTTTTCTCAGCTGAAGAATCCGATAACCTGGTGTACCCCTGGGCAAGCAAGGTTGATTTCGCCCGCAGTGGCGAAATCGATGCCGCAACGCTTGATCAAAAGCAGGTTAACCTGGAGATCCGCCGGCTGATGTCCGAGGGTTATGGCACGATCACCGTAAAGAACCCCGGGGCCAAGCACTCCCTAGGTGTGGGTATCCTTAACCGCCTGCATCTGCATTTTGACGGGAGCCTGGGGTACTTTGGCTGTGGTCTGCTCGATGGCCCGAATGTGACTGTCAGTGGTCGAGTTGGGTGGTCGTGTGCCGAGAACATGATGGCCGGCACACTGGTCGTAGAGAAAAACGCCGGGTCGACTTTCGGCGCCGCGATCCGAGGTGGTGATCTGGTCTGCAAAGGTGACGTCGGCAGTCGTACCGGTATCGACCAGAAGGGCGGAACGATTATCGTGGGTGGAAGGACTGGTGCATTTTCCGGCTTCATGATGCAGCGCGGCCGGATGGTCGTGCTCGGAGACGCCGGTAAGAACCTGGGGGATTCGATGTACGACGGCACTATTTATGTCGGCGGAAAGATCGAGGACCTCGGTGTAGACGCGGTTGAAGGGGAGATGACTGACCTCGATTGCCAGTGGCTCACGCGCAAGCTCGGCCAGTATGGCCTGGAAGCGCCCAACGGAGTCGAAAACATGACCAAGATTGTTTCCGGCAAACAGTTGTGGAACTACGACAACCTAGAGTCCACAGAAAAGAAGCTGGTTCTGTAACCGGTAGTAAGAGGAAAGATCATGACAACCAAGAGAAATAAAGACCTCATCGGCCGCAGCTTCATATTCCCGCCGGAGGTCATGGATGATATTCACGTCAAGGCGGAACTGGGCCGTTACCGGATGCGCGGATTTTCCCTGTTCAAGAAGATCCCCAGTTGGGATGAGTTGACCTTTTTGCCTGGCACGTTGACTCGGTTTGTAATCGAAGGTTACCGCGAGAAGTGCCTGACCAAAACCGTCATCGGGCCGCGCGCCAAACGGCCACTGGAGTTGGATATCCCGATCTACATTACCGGCATGAGCTTCGGTGCGCTGTCATACGAGGCTAAGACCGCGTTGGCGCGGGGCGCGACCATGGCAGGGACCGCTACCTGCTCGGGAGAGGGTGGCATGATCCCTGATGAGCGACGCTATTCGGAAAAATGGTTCTATCAGTGCATTCAGTCCCGCTATGGATTTAATCCGCACCATCTGCGCCTGGCCGACGGCTGCGAATTTTTCATCGGACAGGGCTGTAAGGTCGGCCTGGGCGGACACTTGATGGGTCAGAAAGTCACTGATCAGGTTGCCGAGATGCGCTCGTTGCCGGCGGGTATCGATCAACGCTCGCCCGCCCGCCATCCTGATTGGCTCGGCCCGGACGATCTGGCACTGAAGATTGAAGAGATCCGTGAGGCCACCAACTGGGAGATTCCCATTCAACTGAAGTTGGGAGCGGCGCGTGTTTATGACGATGTACGCATGGCTGCCAAGACAGATCCGGATTCTATCTATATCGATGGAATGGAGGGCAGCACGGGTGCTGGACCTCACCTGGCGACAGAAGAGACCGGCGTGCCCGGTATTGCTGCGATCCGCCAGGCCCGCCGGGCGCTGGAGGATGTCGGTAAGTCTGGTGATATCTCGCTGGTCTACGCTGGCGGTATCCGCAACGGCGGTGATGTCGCTAAGGCCCTCGCTTTGGGCGCCGATGCAGTTGCTATCGGCCATTCAGCTATGATGGCGTTGAACTGCAACAAGGCCATCCCAGAGGCCGATTTCGAAAAAGAAATGGGTGTTGAAGCTGGTTATTGCTATCACTGCCATACCGGGCGTTGTCCGGTAGGCGTTGCAACGCAGGATCCCGAGTTGCGCAAGCGTTTGAATCCCGATGATGCGGCTGAGCGTGTGTATAACTTTCTACATACCCTGGCGATTGAATGTCAGATGATGGCCCGGGCCTGCGGCAAGACCAACGTGCATTCGTTAGAGCCAGAAGATCTTGCGGCGTTAACCATGGAAGCTTCGGCTTTGGCGCAGGTTCCGCTGGCGGGTTCGCAGCATACTGTTGGCCGCCCGGACATGACCCGATTCTGAGGAAAACCTAATGGCATACGAAAAAGATATCGATCACTTCATCAAGGGAGATGGGCTGGATTCCGAGCGGGAGCAGACTATCGGACAGCATATCGGCTATCGTTACGATGTTAATCTGGTTCCCGATTATGACCGGCTGACACCGTTTCTGAAGGCTTATATCGAGACCATGGGCTGGGAAGACCTCAATTGGCTTGAAGATGTACACATGGGTTACGAGGAAAGCCGGCCTGCCGTATTTGACCGCAATATCAACGGCTGGGTGACGGTTCCCGAAGACATGGACCTGCCAGACAACCAACAGGACCGGGACATGATTGCGCGTGAGTTGCTCATCAAGTTCCAGATGTCATCCCGTCATCCCATGGTCGGTCTGAGAAAGGCATACGCCAAGTTCTAGGCTGGCGCTTGCGGGCTCAGGGCCCGCAACCCGGTTATCAGCTGATAAGCAAGGTCTTTTTGACAGTGGTGGTGGCTGGCCTAAACTGGCATCTTTGCGGCGCAGTACGGGAAGCACTAGACGCTTGGCGCAATACAATGCGCCCGGCACTCTTGTCCCAAGGTGCGCGGCCACACCGAGCCAGTTCATGAGACGAAGATTTATCGCCCGCTTGGTACCGGAGGAATGTGTCGGCGAAGTCGAGTGGCCATATAAAGTAGGGCCTGACACGATTGATACCCGCAAAACTGATGATCGCTGATTACCGTGATATAGATGGCAGGGCCATTGCCGAAACGATGTTCGCCGAGACGGTGGCGGGTGTTCAGGAGCTCAAAGCGGCGGGTTGGCAGCCGCGGCTGGTGTCGATCCGGATTGGAGATGATCCTGCGGTTAACCTGTATATCCGTAACCAGGATCGCAGCGCCCGCAAGGTCGGGATCGCGTTTGAGCAGAAACATTTCGTGGCGAAAATCACAGAACGGGAGGTCCACGCGGCGATTTTGAACCTCAATGCCGACCCCCAGGTGACTGGCATTATTCTACAGCGACCGATTCCGGATCATCTGCCGATTCAGCAACTGCAGTCTGCGATTCATCCGCTGAAAGATGTCGAGGGGATGCATCCCACGTCGATCGGTAATATCGTTTACCGGAACCTGGAGTTAGGCCCCTGTACCGCCATGGCGGCAGTAGAACTGCTCAGGCGCACCGGGGTCGCCCTGGAAGGTCTGGAGGTTACGGTCATCGGCCACTCTGAGATCGTGGGTAAGCCAATCGCTTTTTTGCTCATGGCGGAAGGGGCCACTGTCACGGTCTGCCATCATATGACGCGAGAGGTCGCTGTTCATACCCGCCGGGCTGATGCAGTCTTTGTAGCGGTCGGCAAGCCTGGGCTGTTAAAGGGTGACATGCTCAAACCGGGCGCCATCGTGGTGGATATCGGCATTAATCAGCTTGAGGATGCCGATGGCCAGACCCGAGTTGTGGGAGATTGCGACTACGATGCCTGTCGGCAGGTGGCGGGCTGGATTACCCCGGTACCGGGGGGAGTGGGGCCTGTCACCGTTGCGGTGCTGATGCGTAACACCCTGGTTGCTGCGCGGCGGCTTCAGGCCTCTTATACCGATCAACTGAGCGATCATCTCTGATCTACCATTAAAAAGGAAATCTTATGGCTAACGTTCCCAGTGATATTGATATTGCCCGGGTGGCTAAAACCCGCCCGATAGGAGAGATCGGCGAAGCATTAGGTATCCCAACGGAATCGCTGCTCACCTACGGTCCAACCAAGGCCAAGATTACCAATGAGTTCATTAACACTTTGGCTGAGCGGCCGAATGGCAAGCTGATACTGGTGACAGCCATCTCGCCTACTCCGGCAGGAGAGGGTAAGACCACAACGACCGTGGGTCTGGGTGATGGATTAAACCGGGTTGGAAAAAATGCACTGATTTGTCTTCGCGAGCCCTCACTGGGGCCTTGCTTTGGTATGAAAGGGGGCGCTGCAGGAGGTGGTTACGCCCAGGTGGTCCCGATGGAGGACATCAACCTGCATTTCACCGGTGATTTTCATGCGATCGGCGCGGCCCATAACTTGTTGTCCGCCTTGATTGAGAACCACATCTACTGGAGCAATGAGCTGGGCATCGACCAGCGCAGGGTAACCTGGCGCCGGGTAGTGGATATGAACGACCGGGCTCTGCGCGAGATTACGGTAGCGCTCGGGGGCGTCGCCAACGGCTTTCCTCGCGAAGGCGGCTTTGATATTACGGTTGCTTCCGAGATCATGGCAATATTCTGCCTAGCCGAAGATTTGAAGGATCTGCAACGACGTCTGGGGAATATCATCATCGGGTACACCCGCGATCGCAAGCCGGTGCATGCGCGTGATCTTAAAGCACAAGGGCCGATGACAGCCTTACTGCGGGATGCCTTTATGCCAAATCTGGTGCAGACACTGGAGAACAATCCGGCGATTATTCATGGTGGCCCCTTTGCCAACATTGCCCATGGCTGCAACTCTGTCCGTGCGACCAAGACCGCGCTTAAACTTGCGAATTACGTTGTGACCGAGGCCGGCTTCGGCGCTGATCTGGGGGCAGAGAAGTTCTTCGATATAAAATGCCGCAAGGCGGGCCTGAAGCCCGACGTGGTCGTGTTAGTAGCAACGGCCCGAGCCCTTAAGATGCATGGGGGTGTGGCTAAGTCGGATCTGAATGTCGAGAATGTGGCAGCGTTGGCAGGTGGCCTGGAGAACCTGGGACGTCATCTTCGCAACATCGGGCAGTTCGGCGTCCCGGCTGTCGTCGCGATTAATAAGTTTACCGCCGATACGCCTGCCGAGATCGATGAGATCCGGTCCTACTGCAAAGATTTTGGTGTAGAAGTGTTCGAATGCAACCACTGGGCAGATGGGGGGGCGGGTACCGAAAGTTTGGCACACCACGTCGCGGATCTGGCTGATTCAGGTCGCTCGCAGTTTCGTCCTCTGTACGATGACCACCTTCCGCTGTGGGAGAAAGTGCGAACCGTGGCGCGCACGATTTATGGCGCTGAGGACATCATCGCCGATAAGAAGGTGCGTGGCCAATTTGCTGAATTCGAAGATCGTTACAGCCATTTCCCGGTGTGCATGGCAAAAACCCAATATAGCTTTTCTACCGACCCGAATCTGCTCGGTGCCCCCACCGGCCATGTTGTTCCAATTCGTGAACTGCGCTTGTCAGCAGGGGCTGAGTTTGTCGTCGCGATCTGCGGTGAGATCATGACGATGCCGGGCCTACCGCGTGTTCCGGCAGCTAACAGCATTTTTGTTAACGAAGCAGGGGAGATCGAGGGGTTGTTCTAGCAGAACCCTCTGGAGGGTATATGTCCCGCCCGAACGCGGGTCTGCGGCCGGCTTCGTTATCACCTGGACCCATCTGTTATCGCCGGTATTTATTTAGGCATCAGGTAATCCCAGGCATTATCGATGGCCAGGGGAAGACCCTTAACCATTGGCTCTAGAGGCCAAAAAAAATTTTGGGGTGTTCAGAAAAGCCCAGACGCTAGGCCGGTTGCGGCCAACGGCAACGCAAACTAAAGCGGGGTAGGACCCTTGTATTGGGCGCGCCCTCGACGCGAATCGGTCAGTGATTCGGGTGGTTGGCCCTGCCGCCAAAGAGTACGTTGATCACTTTGGAGGGGTGTAAAACTCCAACAATATCGTTATTAGTATCGGTGACGCCAACTGGGTTCTGCTCGCTGAGCACCGCTTCGGCAACGGTTTCAATAATAGCATCCTTGGATACCTTCAGGTCGCTTAGCGCTTCTGAATCATTTACCGGGTCCATAACAGATTCGATCCTGAGCACCTTTTCCCTAGGCACCTCTTCGGTAAACTTATGGACATATTCGGTCGCCGGGTTGAGTACGATGTTAGCGGGGGTGTCCAGTTGTTCGATGACGCCGTCTTTCATGATTGCTATTCGATCGGCAAGACGAAGCGCCTCATCAAAGTCATGCGTAACGAAAAGAATCGTTTTGTTCAGAACTCCCTGCAGTCTCAAAAATTCATCTTGCATCTCTTTGCGAATCAGTGGATCTAAAGCAGAGAAGGGCTCATCGAGGAACCAGATGTCAGGCTCGATCGCGAGCGAGCGTGCGATCCCAACACGTTGTTGCTGCCCGCCGGACAGTTGCCTAGGAAAATAATTTTCGCGCCCCATTAGCCCGACAAGCTCAACCATATCCATCGCTTTCTTAATACTATCCTGAGTGCTCACTCCTTTTACCTGCAAGGGAAAAGCAATATTTTCGAGCACCGTTTTATGAGGCAATAAGGCAAAACTCTGAAAGACCATGCCCATTTTATTTCGACGTAGTTCGATGAGTTGCTTGTTGTTCATCGCCAACAAATCCTGCCCGTCTATATAAATCTTTCCGGCAGTAGCGTCAGTTAGCCTCGATATGCAGCGAAGGAGGGTCGATTTTCCTGAGCCGGATAGGCCCATCACAACTAACATTTCTCCTTCAAAAACCTCAAACGACGCATTGTTTACGCCAACGATGCAGCCAGCATCCTGAAATGCTTTGGCGTCTACATTGTCCTGTACGCCCGCGAGCATTGCCTTTGCGTTATCGCCGAATATTTTAAAGACGGACGTGCATCGGATGACAGGTTGTTTCTGGTTCGTTGGCATTATGCTGGAGGACATAGTTAAGGTCCTGATTGGTCTCTTAACAAAAATTTAGGGTATTAACGAAGCTTTGCTAGCATACATTAAACTCGAGGAAATCTCTCCCCTGGCAGTTAAAGCCGGGGGGATAGGTCTAGCTTTTCCTCGGTCGAGTAGGTCAGTGAGAAAATCCTATGCTTGTAAGTGACCAGCCATTGTTTGGCAACGACCTATGGCGCGGTTGCTCGCTTATGGCCGATTCATTTTAGGTGCAAGTCTGCTGGGAGAAGACTAATCGATTCCCAAAAGCCTTTTCCTTTCGTTCGCCCAGGTTTGGATCAGATTATCCACCGCTAAACACATAAAGGATACAAATATGCCTAAGGTCAGCCCGATACCGGCGCCACCCTTTTTTGACAAAGCGCCCATAATAATTTGACCTAAATCTATCGTCCCAATCAGTGCGCCGAGTATGACCATGAACAATGCGAATATGACGGTTTGGTTTATCCCTAACATTATGTGGGGGAGCGCAAGTGGTAGCTCGATATTGGTCCATCTCTGTAATCGTGATACTCCGGACATTGTCCCTGCTTCATGTAATGACAACGGAACACTATTAAGGCCTTCTACGGTATACCGGGTCGCGGGGATCACTGCATAAACAATTGCCGCTATCATGACGGATGTATCCGTGATTCCAAAGAGCAGGATCACCGGAATCAGATAAATAAAGGATGGGAACGTTTGAAAGAAGTCACAAATTGAAAGTATGGTTTTGCTGGCGAAATTACTCTGAGCACAGATAGACCCAACGACAATTCCTAAAATAGCAGAGATCAAAACAGCAAATGTTGCCATGTAAGCAGTAATGAGTGCTCGGTCCCAATATTCAGAAAGTGCAATAAATAAGATTAGGCTTCCGACTATCACAGCGGATCTTATGCCACCGATGATATACCCGGCACCCATGACAATAATGAACGTTGAAATCACAGGCATGCCTAGATAGGCATCTTTCATTGGCACAAGAACTGAAGTTATCAGCCAAACATTAAAGGCATTCAAGTAAACAAAGAAGGCTTCCCAGATCCAATCAATACCAGCGTCTAAAAAAGGAGAAATAGTGAAGCCTTTATTGAAAGGAATGTAGTACAGGTAGTTAATACTGTCCTCGAAGTACAAAGCCCCCAGGTAAGACAGAATTACCCCCAGAAGCGTTAACAGCGTGAAGGTTATGTAGGGTTTATTTTTTTGGAAAAAATTAAGATTCGCAAAATAGTCTTTTTGTTTGTTAGCCCATGCTAGAGAGTATTTATCCAGAATTACGGCGATTAAAACGACACACAGTCCGATTTCTGCCGCTTTCCCAATTTCAAGCGAATTTAAAGCGACTTTTAAATTAAATCCTAAACCTTTAGCGCCAATGAAGGCTGCAATGGTCGTCATGGCAAGACACTGCATGATGACTTGGTTAACACCAATCAAAATATCTCTTCTTGCGGTTGGAATTAAAACTTTAAACAGCAATTGAAATTTATTGCATCCACTCATCAAACCTGAGTCAACAATATCCGGAGATACCTTCCTTAACCCAAGAATGGTTAGCCTTATCATTGGCGGAGTTGCAAAGATGATAGTAGCAATAGCGCCGGCGTGATCTCCAACCCCAAAAAGGACCATGATCGGAACTAAGTAAGAAAAATGGGGCAAGGTCTGCATGGTATTTAATATCGGCTGAAGTGCACCCTCTACCCTTTTATTAAGATACCCCCATATCCCAAAACTTAATCCCAAGACAAAGCAGACAGGCGCGGATACAAGAACAAAAGATAGCGTTTGCATGGAGGGTTCCCATTGCCCGAAAACGGACAGATAGGCAAACCCGGTTCCTGCAAGCAAGGCTAAACGAATACCTTGAAGCTGGTATCCTAAAATCGAAGCTCCAGCTACTACAGCGGTCCAAGGTAGCGCAGGCCAAGACAACCACTTATTAGCATCAATCCATGTATCGCTAAAGAGTGTCCCTAAAGTTTGTGCGCCTCCAAGAAAGATTTCGCGGATAAAAATAATGATGAATAAAACTGAACTCGCTATTGCTCTGGTGATAATCCTAAAAATAGTTTTTTCTTCATAGTCTTTCCAGACTGGATCCCACACATCAACGGTGAACCATTTGAACATCAAATTATCAAGCAAGGTACTAATCCATAGAGGCAATTCCTTCAGGAGGGGTGGTAACCTCCAAAAATAACTATTCTCAGAGTGGGGCACTAAAAAATAGGAAAACAAAAAAATGAGGATCAACAAGCCAAACTGTATCGGTCTGGAATGTTTAAAGCTGTTGAGCACTTTGCTGATCCCTCTTAGGTGAATCGAGTAGGTCGCTTAGATGCCATCACTTTAGGATGAGAAATGCTGATCTTGAGTTAAACCGGTTGATAGCATGATTTCGATTGGGGAGATCAACGGTTATTGATACTATGGGATCGGCTAGGCGAGAGATTTCAACAAGACCATGAGCCGCCACCATACTCTGATTGTTTCTAAAAGTCTTTCTTTTCCGCGGGACCAGAGAATGCGACAAGTTTCTCTATTTATACCGGAGCGTTATTTTTTATTTGTTCTGCGTAATCATTAACACGGGCGATCAGACTAAGAGAAAGATAAAGACGCAGACAAAAAAAATCCTCCCTGGTGAAGGGAGGATTTTTCACAAGAAAACCTCTAAATTAATTCTTCCAAAGATCGATTTGCGCTCTGTGATTAGCAATAAACGCAGCGGCAGCATCAGCATGACTCATACCTTTGCTGTCAACATTATCAGCCATCTCGCCGATTTGTGGGGCGTTAAAAGCCATCTTTGTATAGAACTTATACGCATCTGGATGAGATAGTGGGAACTTTATGTGCGCAGCTTTTTTAAGCCACCCTTTTGGAGAGCCACAGCCCGTAGTCTCCAAAGTGCCACCATTTTCTATTCTGCATCCCTCGAAATAAGGAGGAAAGTCGATAAATGTGAAACCTGCTGCATCAGTAAAGTTTGGAGACCAGTTAAAGATGACTGTTCCACGACCTTCTTTCTTGGCAGCATCAAGTTCAGCCCATAGCGCATTAGCAGCGCCTGCAAATTTTACTGTCCATAAATCATCAATGCCTAGACCTTTGAGTCTATTGGGCATGACATCCCCGTGCCATTCTACCGGTCCTTCTAGCCAGCGGCCTTTGCCACCTGAGTCAGCTGTCGCAAAATTTTTCGCACAGTCGGGAGATTTAAGCGCTTCCCAGCTTGGAAGACCAGGACATAACCCTTCATCGATCACCCAATTAGGAATTCCCATTTCCTCAAAAGTAACTAAGTCATGACTACCAGCATCAATCAGACCACCTTTGTCCATCGCTTCATAAAATGGGATAGCCATTGTTGACTCCCATGTTTCATGAGCTACGTGAAGGTCGCCTATTCTGACAGCTTCATATCTCGAAGCCGACTCAGCAGGAACTAACTCTACGGTATGACCCATTTCTTCAAATACTTGAGACATTACGTGAGCCATCACAATTTGGCTTGACCAGTTTAATACTGGGATTCTGATGGGATCTGCGGCATGTGTGACTACAGACGCTGAGGTGAGCGCCAGCAGTGCGGTCGCCATCAGCCCTTTGAGCGTTTTTGATTTCTTAATCGCCATACTTTTCCTCCTAAATATGAAACAACCTTCATCGAGGCATCAGCTTGTGAGATTGTTGCAGGCCTCGTCATGGGCCTTAAGTCTGCGCTAATGCCACCCTCCGGTTGAGATTTACACTTTTTTTGTAAGGCTTTCAGATGCCCCACAACGGGGGTAGTTTATGGCAGTTCGGTTGGAACACCCATTGACCAAACCTACACCAATATCAATTGTCCGCTCAGGGCTCGTTACCGGGATAAAAGGCCTATTTTGGCAATAGAACCAAAGCGCATCGCCCCAAAAGTCAGGCTTAAAAGGCGGGAAATCAGCAGATTTTCTTGAGACGGGTAGCCGGTGGACAGGCTAACCCCTGACACGTTCTTTTTTGGGGTCGTAGAAGGGGAAGGGCACGATCACTGCGGGAATGCGTTTTTGATGGCCATCAAGTTTGCCAATCTCCACTTCGGTTCCTACTTCGGCATGGGTGACGTCAATGCGGCAAAGCGCAATGTTTTTCCTCAAAACCGGAGAACGCATTGCGCTTGTAATAATACCGATCTGGGCGCGACCGACATGAACGCAGTCACCATGTACTGCGGGCTCGTTCCCGGATAATTCCAAACCCACCAACTGTCGCTGCGGATTAGCCTTGCGCTGAATCAGGGCTTCACGGCCGATAAAATCATCTTCTTTGGATTTCAGTGGCACCGTAAAGCCAATGCCGGCCTCGAAAGGATCGGTCTGGTCGCAAAATTCATAGCCGGCGAAAATGAGTCCGGCCTCGATACGGACCATGTCAAGCGCTTCCAGGCCTAGTGGCGATAGGTCGTAGGGTTTGCCCGCCTCCCAGACCGCATCCCATACCTCGCCCGCATCATCGGGGTGGCAGAAGATCTCAAAGCCCAGCTCACCGGTATAGCCCGTGCGCGAAACCATGACGGGTCGACCGTGGGGGTCACCCAGGCGTCCTACCGTAAAGCGGAACCACTCTAACTCGGTTACCGACGGTTGCGCTGGTGGAGTCCAGATAATCTGCTGCACAATATCGCGGCTGCTGGGCCCCTGAACCGCGATATTGTGCAGTTGATCTGTCGATGACTTGACCAATGCCTTCAAGCCCAGTTTCTCACACTGTTCACGCAACCACAGGCCGCTGTAGTCATCCCCTCCGATCCAACGGAAATTGTCCGGCCCCAACCGCAAAGCGGTACCGTCATCAATCATGCCGCCATGCGGATAGCACATCGCGGTGTACGCCACCTGCCCGACCGCCATACGCCGTACGTTACGTGTCAGCACAGTCTGCATTAGGGTCTCGGCATCCGGCCCGAGCACTTCGAATTTTCGAAGCGGGGAGAGATCCATGACTACGGCTTTTTCGCGGCAGGCCCAGTATTCATCAATGGCGCCGGCATTGTTGAATACGGTCGGCAGCCAGTAACCCCGATATTCCGTGAAATTGCGGGTGTGTTGGGCTGTGCGAGAGTGGAAGCCGGTCTCGCGCGTCAGTTGTGCTTGGGCGTCTGAAGTCATTCTGTATGCAATGGCCCGGGAAAAGGCCTTCTCCGGTGTGTAGATACGGACGTGGATGTCAGTAGGGTTCCAGCCGTTGGCAGCGCTGGTATCGTCAGGGCATGCGGTTGAAGCGCAGACCAGATCCGTCATGGCCTTGAGCAGGACATAGTCCCCGGGCCGAGACCAGGGCTCATCAAGATAGATCACGTTATGGTCGTCGATGCCGGTATTGTAGAAAAAATTTACGGCCTCCCAGCCGCGACGCGGTCTCACTCCGTAAGGGGCCAGTACCGTGTTGAGGTTATCTGAGCAGTTAGGGTGGCCGAAATAACCTTGATCCTCGTAGTATTTGGACGCACAGGCTAGCCCGAAGGTGTCGTGACGTCCGCAGGTATCACGAACCACTTCGATCAGCGGGTGCATATCGCGGTCGAAATATTTTGCAAAAAGCCCCGGGCCTGGATAACCGGAGCCGACCAGGGTGCGTGTCGTGGTCATGTCGATGTGTCGCTCCTGGCCCTTATCCAGGCCGGCGCAGGAGAAGGCGAGAAAGTCTGAGCATTCTCTTCCCGCGACATCGATGATCTGGATGTATTCACCCTCCCGAACCGTGTATTGCCCCGCGGTACACCGGTCAATGCGTAGCTCCAGGCGCGGTTCGGCAAGGGGCTCCGGCAATGCGGGCTCGGTGAGTTCTCGCCGCGCACCCCTTTTAATGTGAGCCACCAGCGACGTGGGGGGTGTTTGCTGGTCGACGGCCATTGCCTGACCTGGGGCGCAAAGGACACAGAACAAATCACGCCTGGCGGTATAGGTAGTGGTGTCGCCCGGCGGTGTTCCCGTGCCAAATAGGTGCAGGGCCTGGGTATGCGTTGGGTCAATATTGCGGCGCTTCAGTCCGCCCATAAGTTGTTGCGCACTCTCATGGTTCGACGCCATCAGCTGCTTAAAGCCGGAGGCCTCACGAGGTAGCGTGTCAGACAACCCGGCGCAATCGGGCCGCCCATCACTGGAGAAAGCGATCAGCTCGCCGGGCTGGCAGCCCTCGGGATCCTCGATCGTAATAACGTCATCGCCGTGGAGCTCAAATACGATCGAACCAGAAGGTGGAACGGTATAGCGTTCGTAGTAAGGATCAGCGCGCCACAGACCGGGCTGAAGCGGGCGCGAGCCTTTTGTCATGGTCGCATCCATAGTAAATCAGCTCGGTCGGGCCGAGTGTTGCGGGCCTTGCGGGACGTCCGCTATACCTGCGCATCGAACCAAGTTTCTTCAGGGGGAACGATCAATATTACCGAAAATCGGTAACCAAATCCCGTTTTATTTTTATTGGTCTTCGATCGGTCTAAATATTTGATAAAAAAGCAACAAGTCCAAAATTGGCCTAGGTTTCCAGGCCCTAAATGGTATCGGTAAAGTCAGTTTTCAAGGTAGGATGCCTGCCCGTGGAGAGGCTCGAATGCAGCCCCTGACGGCGCGTTCAACTTCCCACCTAGTGGTGTTTCGGACAGTAGTTTTGGGCTCACACAACTTCTGGTGGAGGACACACAGTGGACAATGAACTAAGCGCCCTGACAACCGTTTTTACAGAGTTTTATTACTGGGTCACGGTGGTATTGATGTTTCTGATCCATGTAGGGTTCTGTATGTACGAAGTCGGCGTATCACGGCACAAACATCATCTGAATACCTTGATGAAAAACACGATGCTGATCCCGGTCGTGACAGTAACGTTTTTCTTCTTCGGATGGTGGATTTACTGGGGCTTTCCCAATGGACCGGGAATCATCGGCGGGCTGGTGCTTGAAGCGGATGGTTTTGGGGCCAACGAGTTGGCGCTTCCCTGGGATCCCATCATGGCAGTTAACATGGGTGACCACATCATGATGGTGTTTTGGGCGGCCTTCCTGCTGTTCTCCTGGACAGCTGCCTCTATTGTTTCTGGTGCGGTTATTGAACGCATCCGCTCCTCGGCGTTCGCCATCCTGGCTATCGCGATCGGCTCAGTCTTCTGGGTGATAGATGCATCGTGGGGCTGGCATTACGCTGGTTGGATGATCCAGGTGCTGGGCTATCACGATGCCTATGCTTCCGGCGTCATTCATGCGGTGGCCGGTGGCTTTGGCCTGGGCGTACTGGTGGTACTGGGTCCGCGTATCGGTAAGTTCAATGCCGATGGTTCCAGTAACAATATCGGTCCTCGTAGCCCCTGGATGGTGACTATTGGCCTGTTTCTGATATACACCGGTTTCTGGGGCTTCTACGCCGCTTGTAATGTACCCATCTATGATGCGGGTGGGGATTACGGTGGAGGAACCGCGTATTTCACCGCGACCAACATCTACCTCACGCCAACGACACTCAGCGGCATTACAGCGAACTTCCTGATGTCGCTTTCGGGCGGTCTGCTGGCGGGCTATATCGTCAGTAAGGGAGATCCGTTCTGGACTTACTCGTCTGGACTTGCGGGGATCATTGCGGCATCAGCTGGAAACGACCTGTACCATCCTTTGCAGTCGATGATCATTGCGGCGGCTGCAGTTCCCGTGATGTACAAGCTGCATTATTGGGTCGAGAACCGCTACAAGATCGATGATGCTGTCGGTGCGGTGGCGGTCCATGGTTATGCCGGTGTGTTTGGTCTGGTGGTCTGTGGCTTCATGCTCTGGGGCTATCCTGCTTCAGCATACTACGAGGTTAC
>PBSU01000069.1 GCA_002726415.1 Acidiferrobacteraceae bacterium
AGGCGGGTGACTCCACCGTAGACATCATCCCCGCAGACGATATGGTCCCCCCCGCTCAGGAGTTTGAAACACGAATCCACTGCGGACATACCGCTGGCAAAGCTGATCGCGTACTTGCCATTTTCTATGGCCGCCAGATTTTCCTCTAGTACCTGACGGGTTGGGTTTGATGATCGGGTGTAGTCAAAGCCCAAATCCCGTCCTACTTCCGGGAGTACATAGGTGGCCGTTTCGTAGATCGGTGGCAGGATAGAGCCCGTAGTGGGGTCCGGGCTGATGCCCGCGCGGACGACCTTGGTATCAAATTTCAATGCAGTTCTCCATTTCTTCAGGTAATGCCCAGCCGGGTCAGGCGGCGTGGCGGTTTTTTTGGGTAATAAACTCAAGCAGGTCTATCTTATTGATGATGCCGGTAATTCTGCCTTCGTCGACCACCACAGCGACATTATCGTTCTCAAAGATTTGCTGCACGTGGCTGAGGTTGTCTCCAGGGCTGACTTGTCCCTGCAGCGGTCGGGCGATCTCCCGCGCGCAGTTTTCCAAGGTGTATTCGTTGCTGGCCACGGCCCGCAGAATATCCAACTCCTCGATCATCCGCAGATCTCCCGGGCCCGAAGCCACAGGCATTTGCGAGATACCGGTGTTGGCCATTCGTGTGATGACATCCTTCAGGGAATCATCCGGGTTAGCGAAGGCAACTTTCTGTTGTCGGAAATCCAGCAGCTGCTGGATGGTGCCCAGGTGCGCATCAGGCCCGAAATAACCCATGTCGCGCATCCATTCGTCGTTAAAGCACTTGCTGATGTAGCGGTCTCCCGAGTCGCACACAATCGCTACCACGATCTTCCCCGGACCCTGTTTTCGCGCCTCTTGGAGGGCGCCGACGAACACCGTTCCGGTGGATCCGCCAGAGAGAATACCTTCCTGACGGGCGAGTCGACGAGCCATCAGGAATGAATCACGATCGGTCACGTTAAGCACCTCGTCGACGACGGAGAAATCCAGGGTATCGACCATGAAGTCGTGACCAATGCCTTCAACCCGGTACAACGAAGGATCGCTCCATTCCCCTTTCTCATGCGCCTCCTTATAGATACTGCCATAGGGATCCGGACCTACAACGCGCACAGTGCGGCCGGCCTGGGCCGCTTTTTCCTTAAGATACTTTCCGGTGCCTGAGATGGTTCCCCCGGTGCCAAGCCCGGTGACGAACGAATCGATCTGACCCTCCGTGGCCTCCCAGATCTCGGGCCCGGTCGTCAGGTAGTGGGCTTCGGGGTTATGGGGGTTTGAATACTGGTCAGTATATAGGGCACCGGGTGTTTCTCGGGCGACGCGCTTGGCGACTTCGACATAACTATCTGGATGATGGTGATCCAGATCGGTTGGGGTCACGATGACTTCGGCGCCGTAGGATTTGAGCATGTCAATTTTTTCCTGGCTCATTTTATCGGGGATAGTGAATACGCACCGGTAGCCACGAACGGCAGCCGCCATCGCCAGGCCCAGGCCGGTATTGCCGGAAGTACTCTCGACCAGGGTGCCGCCTGGCTGGAGCAGCCCCGCCTCTTCGGCCCGTTTTACCATGTTGATCGCCATCCGATCCTTCACCGAGCCTGATGGATTGAGGTTCTCCATCTTGGCGTATACCGTTGCCATACCCGGCTCAACGATATTATTCAAACGGACCAGGGGAGTGTCTCCTACCAGATCAATAACGCTATCAACTGCTTTCATGGAGTCATCCTATGTTGTGATTTCGATCGTCGTGGGATGTGAGAGGGAAACGGGTGCCAGGCACGGGTTTAAACCCGGATTCGCTGTCAGCCAGGCTGCTCCCGGCATGAAAAGATTCGAGTGCGGGTGCGGGCGCCGTTGATGTTGAGAATACACCGGGCTGTGCCTCATCAGCCTGATTCAACCAGGCTTCGACTGATCACCATGCGCTGCACATCGGATGTTCCCTCGTAGATCTGGCAGATCCGCGCATCGCGATAATAGCGCTCAACCGGAAACCCCTCGACATAGCCATAACCACCATGAATCTGAATAGCATCAGAGCAGATGGTTTCCGCCGTTTCGCTGGCAAACAGTTTGGCCATACTGGCTTCGGCAATACATGACGCACCTTCATCGCGTAGCCGGGCAGCATGGAGGGTTAATTGGCGTGCCGCCTCAAGCCGGGTCACCATATCCGAAAGTCGGAATGCCACTGCTTGGTGATGGATGATGGGTGTGCCGAAAGTTTCGCGCTGGACTGCATAGCGCTTAGCGGCCTCCAAAGCGGCCCGTGCAATGCCAACGGCCTGGGCCGCAACAGCAACGCGGCCCGCTTCGAGGTTCGCAAGCGCAATTCGGTAGCCCTGTCCCTCTTCGCCCAACAGCATGTCTGGCGTGAGTTCAGCATCCTCGAACGCAATCTGACAGGTGTCGGCAGCTCGTTGGCCGAGCTTCTTCTCCTTGGCTACGACGCTGAACCCCGGTGTCGCTGTCGGCATGATGAACGCGCTGATACCGCGTTTGCCGGCAGCGGGGTCCGTGACGGCAAAGACCAGTGCGTATTCGGCGATTGAACCAGACGTAATGAACTGCTTTGTGCCGTTCAGCACATATCGGTTTCCCCGCCGTCTCGCCCGGGTCTTGATCGCGCCGGCGTCCGAGCCTGCATGAGGTTCGGTCAGGCAGAAGCATCCGATCGCACCTTGTGCCAGGGGGCGCAGAAAACGCTCTTTTTGCTCATCCGAACCCCAATCCAGCAAAGCGTTACACATTGGTGAGTTGTTTACACTCATTACTGATGAGGCAGCAGCCCAACCGGCTGCTACTTCCTCCATGGCCAGGCTGTAGGAGGTGAAATCGGCGCCTGCCCCGCCCCACTTTTGGGGAACGCACATTCCCATCAGGCCCAATTGCCCCATACCCTCCAACACACCGGGAGCAAAGGCACCCTTCTCATCCCATTCGGCTGCCTTGGGCGCAAGTTCGCGTTGCGAGAAATCCCGCGCCATATCGCGTATCAAAATCTGTTCTTCGCTAAATCTCATGCTTCGTTCTCGACGGTTTCAAAGGGATTCGCGCACGGCACGGGCGCCAGCCACCATGGCCTGCATCTTCTGGCGCGCGAGATAACGGGGTAAGGCGGAAAAGCCGCAATCACCCGTGATAGTTAACTTCTCGGTGGGAACGTAATCCAGGCAACGCCGTATCCGACCTGCCACTTCTTCAGTTGTCTCAAGATGGAAATTCTTGACGTCGATGACACCCGCGGCAATGTCAAACTTCGCAGACAACGGGCCGAGCAGTTCGACGTCCGCCATCTCCCTATTTGCGAATTCCAGAACTAATTGATCGCATTCCAGCGCCTCCATTGCACCCATAAGACGATCGAACCGACGGTCAGCCATGGGGCGCCCGGCGTTGTTCCCAAAGCAAACATGCACGCCGACTCGACCTGGAAAAGCGTCTACCACCTGATTAACGATGGCCGCTGCTTCACCGTGAGTGAGACCAAGCGGCGGATGAGGCAACGCCGGCTCATCGATCTGAATATAGCGGGCACCCGCTTTGGCGAGCGCTGTTAATTCATCGCTCACCATCACAGCGATCTCAGCCATGACCTCGCCAATATCCCGACCTGAAGATCGCAGAGGCATCGCCAGGGTCAGCGGTCCTGGAATAGCAACCTTCAAAGTGCGATCCGGCGCAGTTGCACGCAGCGCCTCAAAGTCTTCGACCACGCCGAAACCTCGTGGTGATCGAATGGCATCCACGACATTGAAATGTGGTGCCATGTCATAGCCAGGGACGCCTAGTTTTCGGCCTGGCGAGACTCGCTCCAACCCCTCGACGCAATCGAACATTTCGTAGACGAAGCGTTGCCGGCGCAATTCGCCGTCTGTCAGAATATCAATACCGGCCTCAATCTGGTCGAGAACTGCGATCCTGGTGGCATCATCAAGCGCTTCGCGAATGTCATCCGGACCGATGCTGCCATCGCGCATCTGACGGCGGAATAGAGCGAACCAGCCCGGCGAGGCGTAACTGCCAACACCCATCGTGGGCAACAAAGGTAATTGACCCATCTCTTCAGCTCCCATCATGTTTTACCTGTAGCAAACCCGGATTTGCCGTCAGCAAACTGCTTGCGTAAAGCCACCTTGTCGATCTTGCCGGTCCCCGTGTGCGGAATCTCGTTGATAAAGACAGCATCCTCCGGTAACCACCACTTTGCAACGCGCTCTGAAAGCCAGGCCAGAACATCACCCGCGCTCACATCGCTGCCTTGCCGGCGTACTACGATCAGAAAGGGCCGCTCCTGCCAGCGCTCATGTGGGACTGCGATGACAGCCGCTTCAACGATGTCGGGGTGCCCTGCTGCCGCGTTTTCCAGGTCAATCGAGCTAATCCATTCACCACCAGACTTGATGACGTCTTTGGTGCGATCGGTGAGGCGTAAGTTGCCGTCCGACCCAATCAACCCGATATCGCCGGTAACCAGCCAACCGTTCGCGTCCACGGCTGGCTTGTTGGGAGCCTTGTAGTAGTCGCTGGCAACCCAGTAACCGCGCGCTCTGAGTTCCCCTGGAGAATCGAACTCAGGCACTATTGGGTTATCAGCATCGTCAACCACCCTTATTTCCGAGCCATATACGGGCCGCCCCTGCGTCGTACGAATGTCCAGTGCCGTTTTCTCACTAACCCCATTGGGTGGATGTGAATACGTGGTCGCCGCTGACGTTTCAGTCATGCCCCAGGCATGCGAGGTGGTGATCCCGTAATCAGACTCATACTCCGAGATCATAGCCCTCGGCGGTGCCGCGCCTCCCGTTACAATCTTGGCAAGCCGGCCAAGATTGCTTCCTGTCTGGTGCAAATGCTCAAGCATCGACAACCATACCGTTGGTACTGCCAGTGCAACGGTGACATCCTCAGCCACGATCAGTTCGTGGAGTTTTCCCATCTCCATATCACACCCGGGAAGCACCAAGTTTGCCCCGGCCATTGGGCCAGAGAATGGAATTCCCCAGCCATTGCCGTGGAAAAATGGTACCACTGCCATCAACGCGTCTTTGAAGCCCACGCCAACACCGTTCGGCGTGTTGAAGGCATAAGCATTCAGGACACAACTACGGTGAGAATAAAGAACACCTTTTGGGTCGCCTGTCGTACCTGACGTGTAGCAAAGCGTTGAACCGGTCCACTCATCGACCTCTCTCCATGAGAACTTTTCATCTGCACCCTGGAGGAGTTCGTCATAGCAATAGACGTTTTGCAGGTTGGTGTTCGGCATGCCCGCTGCGTCCGTCAGTACGATATAGGCTTCGACACCTTTCAGGAGATCACGGCAAGCCTCAAAAATGGGCAGGCAAGCGGTGTCCGCAATAATAAAGCGATCCTCGGCGTGATTCACGGTATAGGCGAGTTGTTCGGCAAATAGACGCGGATTGATCGTGTGCAGGATCGCACCGATGCCGGTCACGCCATAGAAGGTTTCGAGGTAGCGGTAGTGATTCCAGGATGCCCCGCCCACACGATCCCCGGGCTTGAGGCCAAGGCGGTCGAGAGCATGGGCCAACTTGTGCGCCCGGCGCGCGCAGTCGCGGTAAGTGTAGCGATGGATCGGCCCTTCGATAGTGCGCGAGATAACCTGTGCATCACCGAAGACTTGGGACGCGTAGTCAATAATGCTTGAGATCGTCAACTGCTGTTGCTGCATCAATCCAAGGGATAGAAATTTGCTGTTGGCCGATGTGGAACCTTGGGTCATCAGCAATGCCCGGACCTTGGCGTTGTCTGTTTTACCTCACCCCTGTTTCCTTCGCCGACCATGGTGGTCCTCGCCTTTTTTCTCATTTCAATCCATGGGGCAGAATTTTGGCACAAGCCCTTGCTGATCACCGGTGCACCCTCGATGACGATCTGGAACCACATCCGGCTGGCACTTGGCACTGGCTTAAATCTGAGGCTCGACGTTAACTCTGGGCAATATCTCGCACGGCTTCAATAGCCTGTTTCAGGTCTTCATCGTCAGTGAAGTACCCCGGAGCAAATCGTACCGCGCCGTTCTGAGCAACCGTTCCCAAGAGCTCGTGTACATCTGGAGCACAATGCAGGCCAGGTCTGACGCAGACAGCGTGGTCGGCATCCAGCATCGTTCCCGCCTGGTCTGCCGGCATGTCACCAATATTGATCGATAAGGTTGAGACCCGGGGCTGTCCCGCCCCCGGGCCATAGATCTTGATGCCCTCGATGGCGCTGAAAGCCTCAATTAATCGCTGGGTCGCACCGGTTTCAGTTTCATGGATGTGCGCCAGGGCGGCAGCACAGGCTTGCCCATGCGTGCTGGAATCAGTCGCGCCGTGAGATTTGCCAAGTTCGGCGAACCATTTCTGGGCGGCGTTCAGGCCGGCGATTCCGGGCACAGAGTGAGTGCCGGTTTCCATGCGGTAGGGATATTCCTCGGGCTGAAATGGGGAGATGGAGTTGACTCCAGTGCCGCCGGTACGTGGGGGCCGGATCTCGATCCCTTCACCTACCACCATGCCGCCGATACCCATGGGCCCAAACAGGCCCTTATGGCCGGTATAGACCAGCACGTCAACACCCCATTCGTCCATGGCAATGGGCACCACGCCCGCTGTCTGGCAACTGTCGAGTACAAAAAGGGCATCGGTCTCGCGTACAAGTTTGCCAATCGCGCCCGCGTCCTGCAAAGAACCGGTCACATTGGACGCGTGATTGACGACGACGAGTCGGGTATTGGGCTGGATGCTCCTGCGAATTTCGTCAGGGTCTACAAAACCGGCGCCGTCGGCACCAATACGGGTTACCGACACATTGTGGTCCCGCTCGTAGTGATTGGCTGGGCGCAGTACACAGTTGTGTTCCATCCGGGTGATGATCATATGGTCGCCCGGGTTCAACATGCCCGCCAGGGCTGCATTCATTGAGTCAGTGGCGTTTTGCGAGAACGTGACCCGTGCTGGATCACCCGAGAAGCCAAAAAACTGACCCAGCATGCGCCGGGTCTGGATAATCATCATTTCGGCCTCTACTGCCAGTTCGTGCCCTGAGCGGCCTGGGTTAACGCCATGGCTGCGGAAGAACTGATCCATGAACTGGTACACCGGTTCGGGCTTGGGCAGCGTCGTTGCCGCATTATCAAAGTAGTAGTGTTCTTTCATGGTAAGAAATATTCCGGTTTATCACTCTTCGTTTAAGTGTGCATTGTTACTGACAGATGAAGAAGATGGCCCATGGGAAAGGGAGTTGCGGCGCCGTGATACAACGAAGGTTTCATCGTTAAACCAGAGACCGTTATGTTTATGCAACACATTCTGTGTGGCCTCAAGGTATGCCCCTGACGCAACAGCGGGCTGTAGCCGGTCATCTTCAATCTGCGCCACATAGGTTGATGCGTTCCATGCTGCAAAAAGGGTCGAAGTCCCAATACTGTCCGCGATCTCATTCGGCAGGGTTTTCATCTCGTAACGAAGGATCGATTTGTTATCTGAGCCGGCGTTAAAATTGTAGTTGGCTGCAGCGCGGCCAAGTTTGTCTTTGAGCGCTTTGAGCAGATCATGGCGATTGACCTGAAACGGGTTCTCGTCAGGCCAGATCGTGTTCACCAGTTCCATCCCCGGATCTTTTCCGGCTGGCTGCACAGCCAGTAACCGCCCACCCGGCCCCAGGCTGCGTACCAGCGGCGCCAGAACTTTCTCTGTCTTGAACTGGGCACTCATCCGGGCTCGCCAGGGTTGCGCGGCCAGGATCAGATCGTAGTCGCCTGAGACTTGCCCGCGGCGGGGGATAACGGAGTCCAGCAAAAAGCGGTTGTCCTCACGAAATATAACCAGTACAGAGGGTCTGACGTAGCGGGGGTTGCCGGTTTTCTCGCTGACTTTTACCTCCCATCCATCAACCAGGATGTCATCGATTGCACGTAATTGCTCGCCGTATTCCTGGGCGGAAGAGCCCTGCAGGGGAATTTCATGCCAATTAAGCGCAGCGGCTGCTGCCATATTACCGGGCATCAGCCAGGGAGCTTCACTGTAAAAGAGATTGGTGATGCAGATAACACTGGCCGGGTGCTCTGCGAATCGGTCGGGAAGGTTGTCCAGGCAAAGTCGGACATCTTCAAGGCTTATCTCTTTGCCCACAACAAAAAATGGGATCGTGGGAAACTTCTGGTGTGTGGCCCGCAGCAGATAGCTCAGCACGGACCCATCACCCACACCGGCATCAAAAAGCCGCAAGGCCGGCGGCACGGGCTGAACGTGGGATAACTCGTGGGCAGCGCGTTCGGCCACTTTCCATTTCTCATCACAGGTATTGACGAACCCCAGGTACTTCTGGCGGTTATCGTAAAACCGGAAGGGCCGCTGCTTGGATTGGTCGGTTTCTTTCGCAGAAGAGGAGGGCGGTTGCGCGCCACCCGATCGACCGTTGGAATTAGGGCTGGCCTTTTGCGACTTAGCCTCCAGACCTGGAGAAAGATTAAATGGATTGGCGGCCGTGGTATTTTGGTGGATAAAGGCGTGGATTTTTTGTACCGTGTTAAGAGTAATGCCTTTCCCGGTACGCAGGCGCTGGCAGAGTTTTCCATCGTTGACAGCTTGCCGGCCGAAAGTGGTTTCTGCCATATCGTAGGAGCGGCAGAATTGCTCAATGTCGTTCAGTAATTCTCGGATCGACTCCTGGGGTCCCCTGGGCATTTGTGTCTGCATTCATCCTCTCCCAAGCTTTTCGCGTCAGGTATCAGGCCGCGCCTTGCTGGGCGGGGTTTTCAAACTCAGTTGGGCAACGTTAATGAATTATGTGCAAGGAGTAAATACTTTTTTAAAATGTAAAATTACATCTAATCAAAGTGGGCAACATTCGAAAACTCAAAATACCACCTTAGAACAAGTTAAATAGTGAAATTTTCTGCGTATTCGGATTCGAAGAGTTTGATAAAGTGAGAAAAAGAGGGCGTAGGCCCATTCCCCGCCCACTATCGGCCCACTCTTGCCCACCTCAGGATAGACCGCTAAGTGCGGTGAGAATGCCGACGTATCGACAGGCCCCTAGCACTGAGCGCCCCCCTTAAGGCAAAAATGCTCCGGCATGTGACAATGGTATGGTGCGAGCGCTCGAAGGTGTTGCTTGAGGCATCGTTGGTAGACTTACAGCGCAGAAAATTTTCCAGCCGGCAGGGTCCGACCTAATGAACAAGACGTCATCGAGAAATAAGTTCAAAGAAATATGGAACCAGAAAAGGGATCTTCTCTCGAAGAACCCCGGTAAGAGCGCGGTTACGGTGAAGGCGGACAGCAGATTAGTGGAAGGATTCATGAGCCGGGTTAAGGCTCGAGATTTTGAGGTCATTGTTGATCAGAATAAGGGCATGGGAGGTTCAGACAAAGGACCTAAGCCTAGTGAGTATGTATTGGCTGCGCTGGCGGCCTGCCATGAGGTGACTTATCGGTTGTACGCGGACGCGATGGATATCCCTCTTGAAAATGTCGCGGTGAGCGTCACCGGCCATTCTGATGCTCGTGGTTTTTTTGGTCTCGATGATTCCGTACGCGCGGGTTTCTCTCACATCACCGGCGAAATAAAGGTAACGACCGTTGCGAGTGACGCTGACCTAGAGCGTCTCAGGTTGGCAGTTAACCAGCATTGCCCGGTACTGGATGATCTTCGAAACCCCGTCCAAGTTGATCTTGAATTGGTGCGGAAATAAAAAAGGCGCCCGAGAAGGGCGCCTGGAATTGGAATATTCGTTTTTTTCAGTTATATGGGCGCGTTGATCGTGGTTGGCCCATGATGTCACCAATTGGAGCTTTCAGACCCAGTTCCGCCAGTGCGGCCTTCAGCGGTCCATCGTTGTAAAAATTCTCCGGCGGGTTGGGAGATTTGAGAACGTTCAACTCATGCAAAAATGCGTACCCATTTTTTGCCAGGGTTATTACGTCATCATCAAAGACCATCTTGGCCTGGTAGGTAACGGGATCACCTCCGATGGCGACGGGATTTTCCTCGTAGATTGCTGACCAGATAGTGGATTTCGGGTAACCCGTAAGTTCTTCGTAGAGGATTTCTACGGTTTGCTCTGGGTTGTTGATCATGAACTGCATCGCCTCAATCTCGGCTTTCATCCAGCCGGCTGCGGCTTCGGGATGATTCTCGATAAAGTCCTGACGCATGAGCGTGAAGTCGGCATCGGTCTCACCCCATGGTGCACCGGTGGCGACATATTTCGCGTGACCGAGTTCGACCACTCTTCGAGCATGCGGCTCCCACATTGCAGCGCCTCCTTTCATCTTACCGCTCTCAAAATTGCTCGTGATGACTTCAATCGTCATGCTTAGGCGCTTAGAGGGCTTAAATGCACCTTTCATGATGATGGAATCAACAAACCGGTTAGCACAGGTTCCACGGTGAACCGCAAACGGTTTTCCTGTCAGCCACGCACTCGCTTCTTCAACACTCTTAAAATCTGGCGCATCTGCAGGGACCACTACTTTGTTGCAGTTTTGACCATTGCTGAACATCGGGGTCGAGACGAGGCGAACATCTGCGATCTTTCTTTTTGTCGTTGCCACCAGTGATGGCATGTCACCCATCGTGCCAATTTGCATTTTGTCTGCAAGAAGGGCATTTACCATTGGCGGGCCAGTCAGGTGGGCTTCGAACTTAACCTTGCTGCCAGCGGGCAGGTATTTCTCATGTAACTTGAGGTGTTTAATGATTACGCCATTCCACCCGCCAGTCCAATAAGGGTGGTAACCATAGGTAATATCAACCGGCCCGGCTGACCATACACGCCCCGAGACTGCGAGTACCAGCATTAGAACAGTTAGTTTTAGGTATTTCATTTTGTCCTCCTAATTTATGGGTTTTGGGAGATACTTCTGCTTTGGTTCTTCTTTAGAGGCCTCCTGTTGGTGAGAGTTAGAAATTAGTTTTCTTCAGACTGAAATAGAAGATCAATCGCTTTTTCTTTGTGCTCAAGGTATGCCTTGCTTACGGTCACATCAAAATTCCGCGGTCTAGGGAGGTCGACGTTGATCACCTCGAGAATTTCAGTTGGGTGGCCGCCCATGATGTAAATTTTGTCAGCCAGAAAGAGAGCTTCTTCTAGTTCTGATGTAATAAACACGGTGGTTTGTCGGGTTTCCTCAAAAAGGGCTAGGTAATATTCCTGGAGAATCTCGCGTGTCATAACGTCAAGTCCTCGGAAGGGCTCATCAAGAATCATTACTTTGGGCCTATTGATGAGAGCTTGTGCGATTTCAGCGCGTCGTTTCATCCCCCCTGATAACTGATCAGGATATTTGTCAGAGAACTCAGCGAGTCCAAATTTAGCCAGGAGGTCATTAGCAGTTTTTCTTAATGTCTGGATATTGGCTTCGCCTCGGACTTTTGGTCCAAAAATCACGTTCTCAAGGACTGTCATCCAAGGCCAGAGTGCAGTCTCTTGGAATACCAACAATCGTTCCGGGCTCGGCCCTCTGACCGGCCTGCTATCGAGCGTTACATTGCCATTGTCGGGGGTTGTGAACCCAGCAAGCAGGTACCCCAGAGTTGACTTGCCACATCCGGAGGTCCCCATAACCACATGCAGTTGGTTCGGTTCAAAGGTCATAGACAGGTTGTCAAAAACCGACATATGCGTCCCGTCTGGAGCGGTGAAGCCTTTGCTCACCCGGTCTAGATGAATTCCGTCTTTGGCGGGTTTTGATACTGGCGTGTCCTCACTCATCAGGCGCTCCTTCGCCATGGCATCATCTTTCGTTCGATCACATTCACAACTTTAGTCGACAGGTATCCCGCTAATCCTATGCTGATCATCCCGATCACAAGCACTTCTGGCGTACTGCTGACATAACCCTCCCAGGTGAGTCTGCCAAGGCCGCTGTCGCTCGCGATCATTTCAGCTGCAATAACCACATCCCAGGTGATGGCAATCCCGAGCGTCATGCCAACAGCAATAGAGGGAATAACGGAAGGGAGCATGATGCGCAAAAAAATCGCTGGGCGAGACGCGCCGAGAGAGAGCGCAAGCCATAGGTGCTCGCGTTTTATAGATCGTACTCCATCGAAGACATTAATAACGATGATGAAGAAAGCGCCGATAAACGTAATAAAGATAATGCTGGACTCGTTTGTTGGCCAGAAAAGGATTGACATAGGCACCCAGGCAAGAGGAGGAATCGGTCGCAGCAGTTCAAACACGGGAAAGAAAAGTTCTCGAAATCTATCGTTAGTTCCAAAAAAGAGCCCGAGCGGGATGCCCAGTAATTGTGCAAACAGGAAGCCCAAAAGAACACGTTGAAAACTGGTAACCCAGGAAAGCCAGTAGTGTCCGTCATGCACATAATCTTTGGCGAACATCTGGATGACCTCTACCGGGTTGGCCATTTCTGCAAAGCCGGGCAACTTAAGTATGCAGGCGAGATACCAGCTTAGAAAAAATCCAAAGATGGCTATAAAGCCGCGCCAATTTAGCGTTAACTTGATTTTTTTAAGCATCGTCTTAGGCCAGCTCTTTTTCCCCGCGTTCAAAAGCCTTGCGAGCTTCTTCATGAACAGCGGCTATTGCTTGTTTTTGGAGTTCTGTAAAGCGCTCGGAGATCGTCATGCTGTTCGTCCGGGGACGAGGGAGATCGACATCAATATTGAGTTTTATCGTGCCAGGTCTGGTAGTCATAACCAGTACAACATCGGCAAGTAGAATTGCTTCAGCCAGATCATGGGTAATTAACAGAATGGTTGTCTGGAATCGTTGATGGATATCGAGAAGGTGCTGGTGCATCTTTGATTTCGATACCGTATCCATAGCTCTAAATGGCTCATCCAGCAATAAAATCTTGGGCTGGTTAATCAATGCTCGTAGAATCTCGACCCGTCTTTGCATGCCAGATGAAATCTGGCCTGGGAAAGAGTGTGCAATACGTTCCAGGTCGCCAGCTTTGCCCAGAAGTCGCAGTGCCTCATTCTCAGCTTGTTCTCGAGACAGTTTTTTTTGCACTATCGGGCCGTACGCGATATTTTCCAGCACCGTCTTCCAGGGAAATAACGCACCGTTTTGAAATACAACTACCCGGTCTGAATTAGGTCGGATTTTTGTGGATGAGTCGGCCAGCAGCTCCCCGTCCAATTGGATTGCCCCCTTGGAGGGTGAATCAAAGCCTGCGATCATGTTCAAAAGGGTACTCTTGCCGCATCCTGAGGGCCCTACCATAGCGACAAATTTTCCAGCAGGTATTTCACAAGTGCAGTCCTCTAGTGCATGCACAGCGGCCCCTTCGGGGTCATATATCTTCTGCACGGCATTGATGGAGATTGCCCCTGATTTAGTCATTGTGTATTAAGCGCCTGGGAGATGCCGGTAGATTGTTCGCGCCAGCGAACCATGTGTTTCCCTAGCTGGCGGATAGCAGCGCTACTGGCATATCCGACAATTCCCAGGGTTGCCATCATGATGACGATGGTCGGATACTGAACGAGGTTATAGGATTCAAGGATCATGAACCCCAGGCCATACTGGGCTGCAATCATCTCCCCGGCGACGAGAGAGAACCAGGCCGCACCCATTGCAATCTGTAGCCCGGTAAAAATAGTCGGCATAGCGCCTGGAGCAATAATATCGCGCAAAATGTCACTAGGGCTTGCCCCCAAGCAGTCTGCCGCTCGGAAGAAATCTGGATCAATGGAACGCACCCCCAGCAGCGTGTTGAGGGTGGTGGCGAAAAAGGCTACCAGGAAAGTGACAAAAATTACCGCGGGCTCATCGCCTGGCAGTATCAGTATGGCGATCGGGACCCAGGCTAACGGAGGAATCGGGCGCAGGAAATCTAACAGTGCACCGGCATAGGCATTGAAGTTCGCTTTCCATCCCATCATGATCCCGAGCGGGACGCCAAGTATCACGGCTAAAAGAAACGCTACGGTAGCGCGATAGGTGCTATAGACAATATGCAGATAATAATCTGTAGTGAAAATGGATAACCCGTAATCCGGGTCCGTAGAAATCCACTCAAGAAATACGCTGAGGGGGTCGGGTAGCCGATTGAATGCGACAAAGGGTGTCCACTTCACCAGCCCATACCAGACAAGCACGGAGGAAGTAATTCCCAGAAACATCAATAGATGTTTTGATGACTTACTGAAGACTATTTCCTCCTCGAAGATGCTCAGTAGCGATTGATCTGGCAGGCGGCACTCCCTGAGTCAAGCCTGTTTAAAAGGGAGAAGTTAAATTTCATGATTGGGGTGGCAACCTATCATAAATCCCATTTTATGGGTGAGCTTGTTTCGGTGGGCATCGTCCAACATGGTCTCCCACCGAGGTGGGCCGGAAGATTTTCTCCTTTGACAAGGCAGGTGGGCCAAGAATTGAACAGGTCAGCGTAAAGTTTGCGCTATGATAACTACCTACCTATCTACCTACCTGCCGCGAGGACAAGTGACTGAGATGACTGCAGACATCGAAACATTACGCAAGATTCTTATCCAGACCAAGGTCATTGCCGTGGTCGGGTTGTCCGCAAATTGGTGGAGACCCAGTTTTTTCGCAGCGAAGTATATGCAGGACCATGGGTATCGGATCATTCCGGTTAACCCTAACTACGAGGAGATTCTGGGTGAGCGGTGTTATCCGTCGCTTGAGGATATCCCTAAGGATATTGAGGTCGACATGGTGGATCTTTTTCAAAGATCAGAGATGACACCACCTCTGGCACGCAGCGCAGCTGCGATTGGCGCAAAAGTACTTTGGTTGCAACTGGGGGTAAGGAATGACGAGGCGGCCGGATTAGCGGTGGCAGGCGGGCTGGATGTGGTCATGGACCGCTGCGTAAAGATTGAGCATGGGCGCCTGCTGGGAGGTTTGAATCTGTTTGGCGTCACAACCAAGGTTATTTCAGCCAAGCGCCCTAAATGGCTGGTTTATTGAGAAAAGATTATGAGTGACCGGGAATTTGGTTTCGAAACTTTATGTCTGCATGCAGGTCAATTGCCTGATACCGCTACAGGGGCGCGGGCTGCACCGATTTACCAGACGACATCGTACGTTTTTGACAGCACGGACCATGCCGCCAGTCTGTTCAACCTTCAGACCTTTGGTAATGTCTATTCGCGCATGATGAACCCCACTAATGCCATGCTGGAAGAACGGCTGGCAACCTTGGAAGGGGGGCGCGCCGGATTGGTAGTGGGTTCGGGCATGGCGGCACAGATGGTCGCGCTATTGACTCTGCTGGAGTCAGGTGACGAACTGGTTTCCGCGAGCACGCTTTATGGGGGCACTTATTCACAGTTCGACTATTCTTTTCGCCGCATGGGTATCAATACCCATTTTGTCGACCCGGATGATCCGCAGAATTTCGCCCGCGCCATTACCCCACAAACTAAGGCGGTCTACGCGGAGACAATCGGTAATCCGCTGAACAATGTATTGGATATCTCGGCGGTTGCCGCTATTGCCCATGATGCCGGGGTGCCACTGGTAATCGATAATACGTTTGGCACTCCGTACCTGTGCCGCCCTTTTGAATTTGGAGCCGATATCGTGGTCCATTCGGTCACAAAGTGGATCGGAGGCCATGGTACGTCTATCGGTGGCGCCGTAATTGAGTCGGGAAAATTTCCCTGGGATAGCGGTAAGTTTCCGGGAATGACTGAGCCCTCGAAGGGATATCATGGGATCCGGTTCTACGAAACCTTTGGTGATTTCGGCTTTGTGACCAAGGCGCGCATGGAAACGCTGCGCACCCTGGGGCCATCAATGAGCCCACTCAGCGCGTTTCTTTTCCTGCAGGGACTGGAGACCTTGCCCCTGCGAATGGATCGCCACTGTGCTAACACATTAGCGGTTGCGCAATTTCTCGATGCACACCCGTCTGTTTCCTGGGTGAAATATGCCGGGTTGCCGGAGAGCCCGTATTTTCATCTGGCCCAGAAGTATCTTGAGAAGGGGGCCGGGGGAGTGCTGACCTTTGGGATCCGCGGTGGGCAGGCAGCGGGCATCCGATTTATTGAGAATGCCCAGTTTTTGAGTCACCTGGCCAATGTGGGGGATGCAAAGACATTAGTGATCCACCCGGCATCCACGACACACCGTCAACTTAACGAGGAAGAGCAGGCCAGCGCCGGGGTCAGCCCGGATATGATCCGCATGTCGGTAGGCCTTGAGACCCTCGACGATATCCTGTGGGATATCGACCAGGCGCTGGCCAAATCCCAGCAAGCATGAAGTATCCGTCGTTGTCCGGTGCGATCAGTTGACCTGCTGTCATCACTACCAGTTAAGCCCCGGCGGCGACCTGTTATTTGCGGTTGACGTCAGCCGCCTGCGTTACGGCGTCGGCGCCATGAATGAGTTGGGTGAGGAGGCCCGACTGCTGGGCCTGAAACGCCTGGCGATTTATACAGACGCCCGCATTGCCCAGTTGCCACTTTTTTCTGAGGCGATGGGGGCTTTGCACAGCGCGGGCCTGCAGGCTGTAATCTATGATCGGGTACGGGTAGAACCGACCGATGCGTCATTTCGAGAAGCCATCCAGTTTGCGGTGGATGACGAATTCGATGGTTTTATCTCGGTTGGGGGTGGCTCGGTGATGGACACCTGTAAGGCCGCCAACCTGTACAGCACTTACCCTGCGGATTTTATGGATTACGTGAATGCACCGATTGGTCAGGGGCGACCGGTGCCGGGTACATTAAAGCCGCACCTCGCCTGCCCGACAACAGCCGGGACAGGGAGCGAATGCACGGGCATTGCAGTGTTCGATCTGCTCCAGCTTGAATCCAAGACTGGGATTATGGCCAGGCCCATGTTGCCGGATCGCGCGATCGTAGATCCCCGATGGACCGATACGTTACCGTCGAGTGTGATGGCGGCAACCGGCTTTGATGCAATCAGTCATGCTCTTGAGGCACTAACGGCCAAGCCGTACTGTCAACGTCCGGCACCACAGGACGCCTCAGTTCGGCCAATGACTCAGGGCGCGAATCCCTGGAGCGATATGCTCTGCCGGGAGGCCTTGCGTCAATGTGGGCAGTATCTGGTGCGCGCGGTCAATGACGATAACGATAAACAGGCGCGACACGGCATGATGTACGCCGCAACAGTTGCTGGCATTGCTTTTGGTAATGCCGGTTGCCATCTGCCTCATGCGATGTCTTATCCCGTATCGGCCCGTGTGCAGGATTTTTCCCCCGAGGGCTATCCCGGGGATGAGTCAATCTGTCCGCACGGGATGTCGGTGATTGTCAATGCGCCGGCAGCGTATCGCTTTACAGCGAGCGGTTGCCCTGATCGACATCTGGAAGGTGCCGGTCTGCTGGGTGCCGACACCCGAGAGGTCGTCGCGGCTGACAGCGGAGAAATACTGGCACAACAACTTCAGCAGATGATGTGCGCAACCGATATGCCCAACGGTATCGGGGGTGTCGGTTTTACCTCATCCCAGGTCCCTGGCCTGGCGCAGGCTGCTGCACTTCAGCAACGTCTGCTGTCAGTGGCGCCGCGGCCTGTCAGTGATCAGGATCTGCACGACCTTTATCACGATGCTCTCAGTTACTGGTAGTCGGCCGTGATCGGGCCGCAGATGAGTGCAGGGCCGAGCGTCATACCCTAAAGCATCTTGCATCTTCTCAGGTACAGTCGCACTTTCTAACGCGATGGTGACGGCAGTGCCTCGTTTAAGGTTCTTTGCACTGCCTCAGCGTGGCCTTTGGTCTTAACCCGTTTCCAGTGTTTTCGGACTTTTCCTTTTGGATCGATTAACACAGTAGAACGGATCACGCCCTGTGTAATCTTGCCATACATGTTCTTCTCGCCCCATGCCCCGTACTTGCTCATGACCTTGTGTTCAGGGTCTGAAAGCAGGCTGACTTGCAGTTTGTATTTGCTGATGAACTTGAGGTGCGATTCGCCCGAATCCGGACTGCACCCGAGCACGGTTGCGCCCAATTTGGAAAACTGGTCCAGATTCCGGGTGAAATCCTGAGCTTCGATGGTGCAGCCTGGCGTATCATCCTTAGGATAGAAATACAGCACGACCCACTGTCCAGCCAGATCAGCCAGCCGGATTTTGTTCCCATACTGGTCCGGCAAGGTAAAGGCTGGCGCTTTTTTTCCTTCTTCAACAGGCATCTTCTAGTGTGCTCCTGGGTAGGCCGCCCGATAAAACCGTGCGGCAGGTAAATCAGAAATCGCTTGTTACAGGGTGATAACCTGGTCGGGCATGTTTGCCGCCAGGCTTTCATAAAGGTTGGGGAAGCAACCTATGACTGCGCCGTCCACCAGTTTGCCATCGATCTGGCGCTCATAGCAGCATTGATCGCAGCCCATCAGCAGTATCTTCTGCTCTTGCGCTACCGTGGCCAGACGCTCACCCAACGGATCCCCTTTGACCAGCACGTAGTTGTTGTCCTCAAAGAAGAACATGCCGACGACCTCTGGACCATGTGCGTGTTCCTCAAGTTGTGGCAGGATCATTTTGCCGAGTTTGTACGACACGGTGTGTCCCTGGCTGGAAAAAATGTAAGCAACTTTCAAGAATGGATTCCTCCTGATCGGTGATGGATGGATGTGACCGAATAAAAAAACTCTGCCCGCAGGCGGGCTTGTGAGATGGCGATGATGCCAGACAAAGGGCTCCTGTTTAAACCACCAAAATCATAAATTTTTATTTTTCGTTGAAAAAAAAATAATGAAATGATATAACATAACTACTTTAATCTGGAGCTACCCGCTCCACTGGGGTTGTGCTGATGACGGTCAAACTCTTTGTGCTTGCTATGGCTATGCTGTTCAGTATGTGCCCGGGTAGTGCTGCGGCACAGGTTCCCCGTGTGGCCACGGACATAGCCCCGGTACACTCATTGACAGCGCAAGTGATGCAGGGCCTTGGGGTGCCGGAATTGATTGTTCAACGCGGTGCCTCGCCTCATCATTACGCCATGCGTCCGTCGGAAGCCAGGATGGTACAGGCTGCTGATCTGGTGATCTCAATCGGTGCGGGTCTGACACCCTGGCTGAACCGTCGCCTGGAAGTTTTGGCGGGCAAGGCACAACATCTGGAACTGATGGCGGTATCAGGAACTGTGTCTTTGGCATTCCGGGAGGAGGCCCTTTTTACTACCGACAGCGCGGAAACCATTAACGAAGCGCACCAAGAGCACCAAGAGCACGAAGCGCACGAAGAGCACCAAGAGCACGAAGAGCACCAAGAGCACGAAGAGCACGAAGCGCACGACGGGCACGAAGCGCACCAAGAGCACCAAGAGCACGTGCACGAGGGGATCGACCCGCACGGCTGGCTAGATCCAGTCAATGGCCAGATCTGGCTCGACGCGATTGCCTCAGCCCTGTCGCAGTTAGATCCGGCTAACGCTGCTCGCTACAGCGCCAATGCACTGGCTGGAAAGGAACAGATTTCTCAGGCTAGAACCCGGATTGAACAACATCTCAAGTCGCTACAGGGCCAGGATTTCATCGTTTTTCACGATGCCTACCAGTATTTTGAGGCGCGTTTTGAAATCCGATCAATAGGGGCTATCTCTGCAAGCGATGCATTAAAGCCGAGTGCGGCACGGCTAGCACAAATCCGCGCGATGGTGCTGGAACACGGAATTGACTGCGTCTTGACAGAGCCCCAGTTCAATTCCGATCTGCTGGGCAGCATTTTTGAAAACACGCCCATCCAGCAGGGAGTAATAGATTCCCAGGGCCTTAAGTTGGATGCGGGGCCGGCCCTGTATGTGAGCCTGCTCGAAAATATCGCCCGGCAAATTGCCGGCTGTGTCGGCGCTGGAGCATGATCAGCAGCAACACTTTTCCGGCGCCGGATCAATTGGATAACAATCAGATCAATATTAAGAAGTTTATGAGCATCAGGTTGTTTGGGACATCAGGATCACAGGAGAGCCTTGCAGTAAAATAAATCTGTTTTGATAAGGGATAAAACGTTATGAGGGTGAAAGCGCCAATGACGGGTGTGCCGGCTCAGGCCTTCAGTAAGCACGATCACGGGGCGTGTTGCCGATCAGTGATGAATACCGCCCGCCGACTTTGTGTTGCCCGCGGAGTGCGTTTGACCCCGGTTCGCGAGAAAGTCCTGGAATTGCTCCTGGAATCCCACGTGGCGCTGGGAGCTTATACCATCCTGGCCCGCCTGGCGGATGCAGGCTTTCGATCTCAGCCCCCAGTGGCGTACCGGGCGCTGGATTTTCTGGTAGCGCACGGCCTGGTCCACCGGGTTGAAAAATTGAACGCCTATGTGGCCTGCAACCAGCCTCAGGCAGGGCATTCACCTGCATTCATGATCTGCAGCCACTGCCATCAGGTTGCTGAGACTGTTGGCAAGACCCGTAGTGGAGTACTGGGCAAGACGGCACAGGCCATCGGATTTGATATCCAGCATACCGTGATCGAGGCCGAAGGGGTATGTGCGACCTGTCAGAAGCGAGCGGTCTCGTGAGTCTTGTCCATACCCAGGGTGTCGGTGTGTGTTTTGGTACACGCCGTATTCTGCGCGACGTGGGGATTTCGATTCGCGAAAAAGAGATCGTCACGATTGTAGGTCCTAATGGATCAGGCAAAACCACCTTGCTCAGAGTGCTGATTGGAGCCCAGGCACCGACTGAGGGCGTGGTGGTGCGAACACCCGG
Source organism: Acidiferrobacteraceae bacterium (assembly GCA_002726415.1). GTDB lineage: Bacteria > Pseudomonadota > Gammaproteobacteria > Arenicellales > UBA868 > UBA868. The sequence goes on from PBSU01000069.1 coordinate 20,665, forward strand.
GGTTCATATTGGCTATGTACCTCAACGACTCTCGATTGATCGTGCCATGCCATTGACGGTATCACGCTGGTTGCGTCTTTGTGGTGCTGCGCCGGCTGCTGAACAGGAACACATGGCCGAGCGTGTCGGGATCAGCGGTCTGCTGGGAGAGCAAATGGCTGCGCTTTCTGGAGGCGAATTTCAACGCGCACTGTTAGCACAGGCACTGTTGGCCCGTCCGGCTTTACTGGTATTGGATGAGCCGACTCAGGGCCTGGACCAGCCAGCTGTTGCCTCGTTTTACCGTCTGATCGAAACAGTACGCGAGGAGATGGGTTGCGCAGTGCTGATGGTCAGTCATGATCTGCATGTGGTGATGCGTTCGTCCAATCACGTGATCTGCCTTAATGGCCATGTCTGTTGCGAAGGGACGCCCACGGTCGTGTCTGCCGCCCCTGAGTACCAGGCCCTGTTTGGGTTTGGCACGGAAGGGGCATTAGCCCTGTATCGGCACGAGCACGATCATCGTCACGACCACGCCGACAAGCGGGATACGCATGCTGGATGATTTTCTAGTGCGGGCCGGGCTTGCCGGTATTGGGCTTGCGCTTGCGGCCGGGCCTCTGGGCTGTTTTGTGATCTGGCGGCGGATGGCTTATTTCGGGGACGCCACGGCGCATGCTGCTATTCTGGGTGTTGCGCTATCCCTGACTTTCTCGTTGTCGATTTATGTTGGGGTATTGGCCACAGCCTTGCTTGCGGCATTTGCAGTGCTGGCGTTGTCCGGGCGAATCTACGCCATGGATACTTTGCTGGGCGTTGCGGCCCACGGCGCGTTGGCACTGGGGCTGGTCGCTGTTTCATTGCTGTCCGGAGTCCGGGTTGATCTGATGGCTTACCTGTTTGGCGATATTCTTGCGGTCAGTCGTATTGATCTTGCGCTGGTGTGGACTGGATCATTGGCCGTGCTGCTGTTGCTGCGGCTTCGCTGGCGGGCACTTTTGCTGGTGACATTGAATACTGATCTTGCTGCCGCTCGAGGTTACGACGCCAGGCGTGAGCAAATGATTCTGACAGCAGCGATGGCAGTGCTGGTGGCTGTGGCGATCAAGATCGTGGGAGCCTTGCTGATTACGGCGATACTGATCATCCCGGCGGCAGCGGCGCGCGCGTTATCGCGCACACCCGAATCCATGGCAGTAACCGCTGCCCTCACCGGTATTTGTGCTGTTATCGGTGGTCTTGCGGTCTCTTTCCAGTGGGATACGCCGACCGGTCCCACTATGGTTGTGGTGGCAGTGGCGCTGTTTGCTCTGTCCAGCCTTGTTCCCGCGGTAAGTCGGGGCCGATAGCCGCTCACTTATGGCTGCGCACCGCTCAATTAGTGCGTATGGCTCGCGCACGCAGGCGATCGATGCAGCGGTCACCCGGCTTGAGGCTGTATTGGAAGCCGCTGTTGCCTCGCACCGACGCGCGTCTTTGGGTGTCTGCGGCGGCAGGACAGCGGCAGCATTATTGCCGGTACTGGCACAGCGTGCACTGGACTGGAGCCTGATTGATGTTTTTCTGGTGGACGAGCGCTGGGTTCCCGTCGACAGTGACGATAGCAACGAGAAGTTAGTCCGGAACTCACTGTTACACGGTTCTGCTGCAGCAGCTCGTTTCTTCGGATTAAAGTCTGCTCATGCTCAGGCTATAACAGCACTGGACGAGGTCGAGCAGAGGCTCGGTCAGATTGCGACCCCTTTTGATGCGGTCTTTCTGGGAATGGGAGACGACGGTCATGTCGCATCGCTGTTCCCCGCTGGCGCTGAGAATCAGGAGTGCAACCGGCTTGTCGTTGCGTCCACGGCTCCCGTGCCGCCGTATGAGCGTATCAGTCTGAGCCCCGGTGCATTAGGACAGGCAAGGCATGTTGTTATTCCGGTCATGGGTGCAGCCAAGCGGACGGTACTGGACCGGGCTTTACGGGCAGGCCCAGTCGATGAGTTTCCGGTGCGCCATGTACTGGCGTCCGATACCCTCTGCTGTGAGATTTTTGCTGCACCCTGATTGCGCCCGTGGGCCGTGTTCGGGGGCCGGTTAGAATGAGGCTGGGATCACCTTCAACGTATGCTTGAATATCAGGCGTGCCAGCGCCTGGGAGGCGCCGTGCTGAAACCGCTGGTCAATCCAGACGCGCAGTGTTTTGATGATGCATGCCGGGCGTTTAACTGGCAGGTGCCCCCGTATTTCAATATGGCGACGGCGGTATGTGACCGACACAGCACCATGCCAAACAGAACGGCGCTTTATTGCGAGAATGATACTGGTGAGACGGCGCAATACACATTCGGGGATCTTCGGTTACTTTCCAACCAGTTGGCAAACGCATTCCAGGAGTGGGGAATCCAGCGTGGAGACCGGGTTGCCATTGTTCTACCACAGCGGGTAGAAACAGGCCTTTGTCACCTCGCCGCGTGGAAAATCGGCGCCATCTCGCTGCCGCTGTCTGTGCTGTTCGGGGCCGACGCGCTACGGTATCGATTGCGCGACAGCGGAGCCCGTGTGGCACTGTGTGCCGGGGCGGATTTCGATCGGATTCAGGCGCTACGTGCGGAATTGCCCGATCTACAGACCCTAATTAATTGTGATGATCCCGTGGGGGGTTTCTGGCCAGCACTGGAAAGAGGGGCGGCGTCTTTCAAGGTGATGAATACGCGGGCTGATGACCCGGCCTTGATTATCTACACCTCCGGAACAACGGGCCCGCCCAAGGGTGCTGTTGTAGCGCACCGCTGCCTTCTGGGCAATCTGCCGGGTTTTGAGATGTCCCAGAACTTTTTCCCCCAGCCTGATGATCTGATGTGGACCCCAGCTGACTGGGCCTGGACTGGCGGCCTGCTCGATGGACTGATTCCGGCGTGGTTCTACGCTCAGCCGGTACTGGGCTATGACGGGGGACGTTTTGATGTTGAAAGAGCCTGTGATCTGATGAGTCGCTATCGTGTCCGCAATGCATTTATCCCGCCTACGGCATTGAAGATGTTGCGACAGGTAGATCATCTTGCCGAACGCGGGGTGCAGTTGCGCAGCGTGATGTCAGCTGGGGAATCCCTTGGGGCGCAACTCTACGAATGGGCTGACCAGATGCTTGGCGTCAAGGTTAATGAAATGTGGGGCCAGACCGAGTTCAACTATATCGTGGGGAATTGTTCAGCGATTATGCCGGTCAGACCTGGGTCTATGGGTAAATCCTATCCTGGACATCGAGTGGAGCCAGTGGATAAAGACGGCAACGTGCTTGCGGATGGAGAAACGGGAGAGTTATGCGCCTACCGCGATGACCCGGTCATGTTTCTGGGCTATTGGCAGCGTGAACAGGCAACCCACGATAAGTTTATTGGCCCTTGGTGGTCAACGGGAGATATGGGTTACCGCGATGCCCAGGGTTACCTGTGGTTCGTCGGTCGCAAGGATGATGTAATCTCCAGTGCGGGTCATCGCATCGGGCCCGGTGAGATCGAGGACTGTATACTCAAGCACGCCGCTGTACTTCAGGCTGCTGCCGTTGGCAGCCCGGACGAATTGCGCGGTGAAATCGTCAAGGCATTTATCGTACTGGCCAAGGGCCATACGCCATCTGAAGCCTTAGCCCAGGGAATTCAAGATGCCGTTCGTCGAGATCTGGCAGCTCACGAATACCCTCGCGAAATTGAATTTGTCGATGAACTGCCGATGACTACCACTGGCAAGGTGCGCCGGGGGGAATTGCGCAATCGTGAGCGTGAGCGCAAGGGGCTTTCCTGACAGGCACAGTTACGCACTGGCAGGCAGCATTCGCCCCAGTGGTCTCCCACCCAGCAGGTGCATATGCAGGTGGAGTACCTCTTGATTAGCGTGTTGGCCACAGTTCACCAGCAGGCGGTACCCATCTTGATCAACTCCCTCGGCTTGGGCGAGGTCCCGGGCGACGATAAACATATGCCCCAGAGTTGCTTCATCCTCGGTGGTCACATCATTCACGGTGGCAATGATGTGGTTGGGCACAATCAGAATATGAGTAGGTGCTTGCGGGTGAATGTCCCGAAAGGCGGTTACCCGGTCGTCCTGGAAAACAATATCTGCCGGTAGTTCTCCTTTGACGATCTTGCTGAACAGGGTTTCTTCTTCCATCAGTCTTATGCTCCTGGGTGGTCTGTGCGCCCAACTCTTTTAGTGATCCCGGGTTAAATTCGCAGGCCGGATCACCGGATAGTGCTCTGCTGGGATCGCGGCGTTAGAATTCAGCCCTTCGTTATCGCCGGTATAGAGCCAGATCTTTCCGGCAGCCAGTTAAAAGGAGAATCAGAAAAAGTGTCTTTCAAGGCTTTCAGAATACACCAACAGGAAAAAGGTGTCAGCGCCGGATTTGAGCAGATGCAGGTTGATGATCTGACTGAGGGAGAGGTGGTGGTCCGCGTTTCTTTCTCAGGGATCAATTATAAAGATGCTTTGGCCGCCACCGGGAAGGCGAAAATCTTGCGGGCAGCCTCACTCAATGGAGGAATCGATTGTGCCGGGGTCGTCCAAAGCACGCAAAGTGCGGCATTTGGGGTCGGCGATTCCGTGCTGGTGTGTGGTTGCGGGCTCTCGGAAATCCGCGATGGTGGTTACGCTGAGTTGGTCCGGGTCCCCGAGACCTGCGTCGTGGCTTTGCCGAAGGGGCTCGAGTTGCGTGATGCAATGGCTATTGGGACGGCAGGCTTTACGGCCGCGTTGGCGGTGATTCGTCTGGAACAAAATGGCCAGAGTCCTGAGCACGGCCCCATGCTTGTGACCGGCGCAACCGGTGGCGTCGGCAGTATCGTGATCGGTATGCTGGCAGCCAAGGGTTTCGAGGTTATTGCGCTGACAGGTAAGTCTGACCAACACGATTACCTGAAGCAACTGGGTACTACAGACTTTCTTGACCGTCACAGCCTCGAGATGGGAACTCGGCCCCTCGAAAAGGGCCAATGGGGCGGGGCGGTGGATAATGTGGGGGGTGAGACCCTCGGGTGGCTGACACGCTCGGTCAGACCCTGGGGCAACATAGCCTCTATTGGTAACGCCAGTGGTATCAAGCTTGAGACCACCGTGATGCCGTTTATTCTGCGCGGTGTCTCACTGCTGGGAATCAACTCCATCGAGATGCCCACCGCATTGCGTAACCTGGCCTGGCAGCGCCTGGGTGAGGACCTTAAGCCTGCGCATCTGGACTTGATTGCACCGCGAACGATTGCGTTCGATGAACTCCCCGGGGCCTTTGAGAGTTACGTGGCCGGGACGGTGACAGGGCGCACCGTTGTCAGGATCGGGCATTGACACAAGATAACGAGAATCCAGAGGAAGTCTCGCGTCAGGACTATGGGTACTGGCTCCAGATGACCACCCGATGGGCCGATAACGATGTCTATGGGCATGTAAACAATGCGGTTTATTTCAACTACATCGATAGCGTGGTTAACCAGTTTCTGATAGAAAACAAGTTGCTGGATATCCACCAAAGTGCAGCGATCGGTTTAGTCGTGCAATCCCAGTGTCGTTTCTTCTACCCTCTGTCGTACCCGGGTGAAGTGGATTGTGGCTTGCGGGTCCGGCATCTGGGTCAGACCAGCGTGGGTTATGAAGTCGGAATGTTTCCTGCTGGTGCCCAGGCTGTCGCTGCCATCGGTGGTTTTACACATGTGTTTGTTGATCGTCATCAGCGTCAGCCGTGCCCGATTCCAGAACCGGTACGCCATGCGCTGCAGACGCTTACCCCAATGATGGAGTAGTCAGGTCCGATGTACCGAAAAAAAATGAGCAGTTCGATATTCCGGAAAGTGCCGCATAAGGCGGTAACGCTACTGGGCATGTCTGGGTCTGGAAAAACCACTCTGGCTTCGCGATTGCCGCGGCACCACTGGTTTCATTATTCCGGAGACTACCGCATTGGCACGCGCTACATGGACGAGCCTATTCTGGATAACGTCAAGCGTGAGGCTATGAAGGTGCCTTTTCTGGCGGACCTGTTGCGCTCGGATTCTATTTACCTGTGCCATAACATCACCATCAACAATCTGACACCGATTGCCAGTTTTCTCGGGATGATTGGAAACCCAGCGCTGGGTGGGCTCTCAGTAGCCGAGTTCAAGCGGCGCCAGGATTTACACCGGGCCGCCGAGATAAAGGCGATGCAGGACGTGCGCGGTTTTATGACCAAGGCGCAGGACACCTACGGCTATCCACACTTCATTAATGATGCGGGCGGTAGTTTGTGCGAACTGGATGAGCCCTCGGTTCTGGAGCGGCTGGCCGAGGATACGCTGATCCTGTATCTCAAGCCCTCGCAAGCCATGCTGGGTCAGATCATGGAGCGTTCGCTACGTGACCCCAAGCCCATGTACTACCAGAATGGCTTTTTGGACCGGGTTCTGCCGGAGTACCTGGCGGAGCAGAAGCTGGCGTCCTCAGACGAGATCGTGCCCGATGACTTCTTCCGCTGGATGTTTCCACGCCTGGTCGAACACCGGTTGCCGCGGTACCAGGCCATCGCGGATGATTACGGTGTGGTGCTGGAAGCTGATCAGATAGACCATATCCGGGGTGAGGACGATTTCATCGAACTGATCTGCGAGGCCTTAGGCTCATAATGCCTATCGTCGCCGATACCGGCCTGCCCAGCTTCGAGCGTTTCCGCCGTGAAGGCGGCGAGGTACTTTCTCCGGACCGCGCTGGATCGCAGGATATCCGCGAACTGCACATCGGGTTGATGAATAATATGCCCGATGCCGCGCTGGAACCTACCGAGCGTCAGTTCCTGCGCCTGGTGGGTGGGTGCAATCGCATTGCTCAGTTTTACGTTTATCCCTTTTCCCCGCCGCAGGTCCCACGTGGAGAGAGGGCTCAGGCGCACATTCAGCAGTACTACCATGATTTTTCCCAGCTCAAGGAGGCAGGGCTCGATGCCCTGATCGTGACCGGGGCAAATCCGGTTTGTGCGCAGATTTCCGATGAGTCATTTTGGGAGCCGATGTGCGAGACCCTGGACTGGGCGGTACAGAATGTGACCTCTACCTTGTGCGCCTGCCTTGCGACGCACGCAGCTTTTTTGCACTTTCATGGCATCGAGCGCCAGCCGTTGGCAGCCAAGCGTTGGGGCGTATTCAGTCACCGAGTAGCGCTTGAGCATCCCCTGGTGCGTAATGTAAACACCCGGTTTGATGTGCCACATTCACGCTGGAACGATATCAGTGCGGCACAGATGAGTGGTGCATCGCAACTGGTACTGGCGCAAAGCGCCGAGGCCGGGGTTCATCTTGCAACCAGCGCGGATGGGCTGCGGCTGGTTTTCTTTCAAGGTCATCCAGAGTATGACAACTTCAGCCTGCTCAAGGAGTATAAGCGGGAGGTCAACCGGTTCTTGGCCGGTGAGATTGACGATTACCCGCCCTACCCAGACTACTATTTTACCGAAGAGGCTTATCCCATCCTGGAGGCATACCAGAGCAGGGCGGTTCGGGCACGAGCACAGGGTGTCGCCTGCGATGAATTTCCCGAGCAGCAGGTTCCGGTAGATAACACCTGGGGTGACACCGGTAAGATCATCTTTAACAACTGGCTGGGTACGGTGTACCAGTTGACCGACCGGGACCGGCGCCGGCCATTCATGCCAGGGGTAGATCCCTCAGAGCCCTTAGCCCACATTTTTTAGTGGTTTTTTGGGGGGGGGTTGCCGTTTAGGGTCGTTGGGCATCAGCCCACATTTAACCCATTTTCTGTTAAACTTTTCATGCGCCGATTTGATTATCAGCTTGCAGGCGCTTTACAAGTTTGCTAAAGCGAGCGCCGGTTGATGAACCCGCTCTAGCAAAAGCTGGTGCGGGTTTTTTGTTTTAATGAACCCGGCGCTCTCCCGGGAACCCGCCTCGGGGTGCGCCCCCGGGAGAAGCATTGATGCCGGATAACATACTTGCAAACCTTCTGGCGGAACGCGATTGGCTGTTGGCCGATGGCGCCACCGGTACCAATTATTTTTCAATGGGCTTGCAGTCAGGCGACGCACCTGAACTGTGGAACCGGGTCTATCCGGATCGGGTGGCTCAATTGCACCGTGAATTTGTCTCGGCAGGCGCTGATATCCTCCTCACCAACAGTTTCGGGGGTTCAGCATACCGGCTGAAACTGCACCAGGCTCAGGATCAGGTGACCGAGCTTAACGCTGCAGCCGCACAGATCGCCCGCGAAGTGGCCGATGCGGCGGGTCGTCCCGTCTTAGTGGCCGGTTCTGTTGGTCCAACGGGTGAGATTCTGCAGCCGGTTGGGGCCCTTGGTGCCGAAGATGCCCAGGCCGCGTTTGCCGAGCAGGCAAGCGCGCTTGCCCAGGGTGGTGCCGATATGATCTGGCTCGAGACCATGTCCTCCAAAGAAGAATTGCAGGCAGCCGGTGCCGGGGCTGCACAGTGTGGTCTGCCAGTTGTTGCGACCATGACTTTCGACACCAACGGCAGCACGATGATGGGTGTCCCGCCTGCGCAGCTGGTAGATATTTATCGTGAGACCGTGCCGCGGCTTGCGGCTTTTGGTGCTAACTGCGGGGTCGGCGCCGCTGATCTGGTGGGGGCCGTTCTGGCGATGCGTCGACGCATCAGCGATGCTGATGTGCTGGTGGCCAAAGCCAATTGCGGTATCCCCCAGTTTGTCGACGGCGAAATTCGCTACAGCGGAACCCCTGAATTGATGGCTGAATACGCCCGACTGGCACTGGATACAGGCGCGCGCATCATTGGGGGGTGCTGCGGTACCACACCAACACATCTGGCGGCTATGCACCAGGCACTGGTCAGTCACAAGGCCCGCTCGATTCCTGAGCTTGATGCGGTCGTCGCTTCTCTGGGTCCGGTAGCAGCAGGCACCGCTGCCGCCTGCTCTGATCTTCATGGCGATGGGGGCCAGACCCAGCGCCGCACCCGGGGGAATCGCCGACGCCGGGCCTCAGGTTGATCGTTGACGAGGATGCTATGCTGAGTGAATGAAACATGCGTTTATCATGGATCCGCTGGCACAGGTTAAGCCGCACAAGGACACCACCTATTTTCTGATGCTGGCAGCGCAGCAGTGCGGTCACGAGGTTTTTCATATCGACCCGACTTCACTGGCTCTGGAGCACGACCGCGCATTTGCCAGGGGATGTGCGGTCAGCGTATCCGACAGTCATGACGAGCCATTCACCGTTGGACCCGTTGCCCCGCTGGCGTTGGAGACCATGGATGTAGTCTGGATGCGTAAGGATCCGCCTTTCGATCGGGGATATTTTTACGCTACGTTGATACTGGATTATTTGCCCAGCTGTGTGCAGGTGGTAAACCGACCCGCCACGATCCGGGATTGGAATGAAAAACTGGCGGCGTTACGTTATCCGGCGCTCACACCACCTACGCTGGTCTCACGGGACCCAGCACAGATTGTTACTTTTCTCAGTGACCAGGGCCGTATCACCGTGAAACCGGTGGATGGCCACGGGGGGAAAGGGATTATATTTCTTGACGATGACGGGGAAGATGTTGAAGCACAACTGCATATGGCGACGCATCAGGGCCGCCACTGGGTGGTAGCGCAGAAATACCTGCCTGCCGCTCAGCAGGGTGATAAGCGAATTCTTTTGCTCGACGGAGAACCGCTGGGCGCCATTTTGCGGGTGCATGCTAAGGGCGCAGAACTCAATAATCTGGATCAGGGCGGCACGGCCCGGCCATCTACTTTAGATGCCCGTGATCGCCAGATCTGTGATGCGCTTGCAGATGATCTTTCCTGTCATGGGGTACGGTTTGCCGGCATCGACATTATTGGCGGGATGCTAATCGAGGTGAACATCACCAGCCCGACCGGGTTGCAGGAAATGAGCCGTTTCGATGGGCAAGACTACCACCATCGCGTGATTCAGGCCCTGGAGGTTTAGCGGTTACTCGCCTGAAGCAAGGCCCTCCCGCCGGGGATCTGCGCCGCCGAGCAATTGCCCGGTCGGTAGAATCTGAATCAGGTGCAAGCCGCTGTTCATATCACGAATTCGGGTTTGATGGCCCAGTTTCTGCAAGGCTGCATCAGTCGATGGGGCTGAGGCATTCTTTTCCAGATCACTCGCCCCGTTTCGGTTGCAAAAGTGAGGCATGGATACGGCCTGTTGCGGGCTCATTTCCCAGTCGAGCACCCCAATCAGGGTTTGGGCAACATAACAGATGATCCGGCTGCCCCCGGGTGAGCCGGCAACCAGGATGGGCATGCCACCTGAGTCAAAAACAATCGTTGGCGCCATGGAGCTGCGGGGTCGTTTGCCCCCTTCAACCCGGTTGGCTACCTTCCGGCCATTGTGGGTTGCGACAAAAGCAAAATCGGTAAGTTCGTTGTTCAACAAAAATCCCTGAGTCATCAATCCGCTGCCAAACCCGGATTCGATAGTGGTGGTCATTGAGACAATGTTTCCCTGATTGTCGACAATGCTGAGGTGGCTGGTACCGGGTGCTTCGTGCTGGGTGAACGATGCGTTCGCTGATGTTGCCCCGGGTGGATGACCCGCCGGCGCCTTGCCGATAATGCTGTCGGCCTGGATTTTCCGGCTACGACTTGCGAGGTAATCCGGATCGAGCAGCCCGTTCACTGGCACCGGGGAAAAATCACTATCTGCGATATAGCGCGCTCGATCTGCATAAGCCAGGCGGGATGCTTCCAGGATCAGATGGATGCTGTGCGGGCTGGGCCCCATCCGGGATAGATCAAAGCGTTCAAGCAACCCAAGAATCTGACCGACCGTGAGTGCCCCGGAACTCGGTGGCCCCATTCCGCAGATGGAATACCCACGGTAGGGTGCGCACACCGGGGGGCGTAAGATGGTGCGGTAGTGCGCCAGGTCTGTATCGGTCATCACAGCTGGCAGTGCCGAAGTTCCCTGAAGGGCTTGCAGCAACTTCGAGGCGATGGGACCCTGATAAAAAGACGAAATGCCCTCGTGTGCAATCTGCTGCAAAGCCTTGGCAAAGGCCGGATTCTTCAGTTGATGCCCGACGGGCAGGGGCACCCCTTCGTCGGTAAGAAAGTATTCGCGAGTCGGCGTAAAACGTCTCAGGCCTTTGTCTGCCGCGCCAGCGATAGACCGGGCCAGACGGGGTGATACCGAAAAGCCCTGGGTCGCAAGCGTTATGGCTGGCGAAAACAGTTCAGCCCAGAGTTTCGTTCCGAAAAGATGATGGGCGGTATGGAGTAAGTGAAGCGTACCAGGCACGCCCACTGCGCGCCCCCCAACCCTGGCATTGGGCCATTTCAGTAGCGTACCGTTGTGGTCGCGAAAATAATCTGCCCCGGCGGCAGCGGGGGCTGTTTCCCGACCATCCAGAGTCTGCAATTCCTGTTTGGCGGCATCCCAGTAGAGCATGAATGCGCCTCCGCCAATACCGGAGGACTGTGGCTCGACCAGGTTTAGTACCAGTTGTGCTGCAATGGCAGCATCGACTGCATTTCCGCCGGTGGACAGGATGTCTGTCGCTGCGCGTGTTGCCAGCGGATGCGCAGTCACTGCCATGAAATGTTGGGCGCGTACTTCAGGTTTTACCTGCCAGCCCGTTGCGGGTTCCGGGGCGGGCGTTGTTGCGGCGCGGATTGGATGAGTGAAGCCAAAAAGGGCGATAAGGGTCGCCAGGATACAGGGCCACCGGCCTGGTCCGCGTTGTTGATGGCCGGAGGGTGCCGTTAAAGTAGTCATGATGGCAGATTCACTTTAGTTCTGGGTGTGATGTTCGGGACAACCGACCATGTGGGTTCGAGACAGCCGATCGTGCCAGGTGCGTTGGGTCGGATCTACTAATGCCCATAGGAAACCCAGGCCGAAGGCGGATAGCGAGAGGCAGGATGCGCCAAAGCGCCAGATGGCATCCTTCCAGGATAGTGATCGGCCATCATCTCGCACAACCTTAACGCGCCAGGCTTTCATGCCGACGGTTTGCCCCCCATGCACCCAGAATCCGCCGAGGTAGACAAAGCAGGCGATGAGCAGATATCCCCGCTTGGCCACGATCGTCCAGGCCTCGTCCGGGGCGAACTGATCAAGCACAGGCAGGGGTAGAGCAGCGATAAACAGAACTCCTGCCAGCATAAACATGTCGTAGAGCAATGCACCAAAACGGCGCGGTCGGCCAGCAGGCTGGAGTGATTGCGCTTCTCCCACAGCTAGGTGAAATTAGGACGCCAAAGCCCCAGGGTGCGGGCGCGTAGCGATGTGATGCTGATTGGTATGAGTTTCATCCCCCGCCTGTCCACACGTTATCCACAGCTTGTGCACAGTGATCTTGTGCAAACTGGCGTCCCCGGCAAGATTCGAACTTGCGACCTATCGCTTCGTACCCCTTCAGTTTTCACTGCCGGACCGCGGGGCCCGTTTGGAGTCTGGACTTTATCTTCACCAATAGGCCAACCGGCCCTTAGGTGCTGCCCGTCAAGTCTCTACACCTTCCCGTACCGCGCGGGCTTGGCTCGGTATTGCCACCACCGGTTGTGCTGAGGTTTCACCGAGTTTGAGCAGATTCACACAGGCTGTTTCCAGAGCCTGGTGCCCAGAGTGACCCAGGAGGCGATTGCTCTATCCAGCTGAGCTACGGGGACGCATGGAGTCAGTATACCAAGTGCGCCTGATCGCTAGGCAAAAAAAGGCCCCGGGTCGCCGGCTGGGGGTTGGATGCGCAATGGGGGAGGTCGCCGACGTCCCGGGGTCTGTTCTGTAGAGGGTATGATCGAATTCAGTATACCGAGCGCTGTCAGTTGTGTTGCAATGAAGCGTAAACCAGGTTATTTCTGGTAACTCGATTTAGTGAATAATTTTTTACCCCCGTTTTTTACACCTTAGATAATCCGATGAGAAAAGGCCCTGACCTAGATCAAGTTTTCAACCGTCGTGCCACGGTAGTAGGTTTTACGGCAATCTTGATGTGGTCATTACTGGCGGCGTTAACGGTAGCGACAGGGGATATCCCCCCTTTTCAACTGGCCACCCTTTGCTTTGCCCTTGGCGGTGTGATTGGTCTGGTCTGGACTGCTGCCCGAGGCGAGTTGCGGTTGCTCATCAGCCAGCCCGTGATGGTATGGGTGCATGGCGTTGGCGGCATTTTCGGTTACCATTTTTTCTACTTCACGGCCTTGCGCCATGGTGCACCAGCGGAGGTCAGTCTTATCGCCTATCTTTGGCCTTTGCTGATCGTGTTGTTCTCAGCTGTATTGCCCGCGCATCGGTTACAGGGGCATCACATCATAGGGGCTCTGCTGGGCTTTGCCGGGGTGGCATTGATTTTCGTTGGCCGGGGCAGCGGTATTAGCACCACCGAACCGGTGGGGTACCTGGCCGCTGGTGCCTGCGCACTGATCTGGTCCGCGTACTCGGTGGGGAATCGAATTTTCTCGCAGGCGCCAACCAGCCTGGTCACGGGATTCTGTCTGGTGAGCAGCCTTTTGTCTGGCATCTGTCACCTGGGCTTTGAGCAGACCTTGTGGCCACAGACGACAGCAGCCTGGTGGGCCGTACTGGGACTTGGGCTGGGGCCAGTCGGCCTTGCATTTTTTGTCTGGGATTACGGCTGCAAGCAAGGCGATCTTCGTATTCTGGGCGCTGCGTCATATCTCGCGCCTTTGTTATCGACTGGAGTGCTGCTGGTGTTAGGGTTGGACCGGCTCCGCTTATCCATTATTCTGGCTGCAGTGCTGGTGACCGGTGGTGCTGTTATCGCAGCGCGTGATCTGGTCAAAGGCGGGTCAGCTGATTCGAAAGCACCTCGCTGATCGGCTCTGGGTTGTGGACAGTCGGCCCACCCTCACGATAACCGTCAGTGCTCAGGCAGATAGTTGTCAGACCAGCGCAGTACCACGTTGAAGGAGACAGAAATCCGGTTATCCTGTGAGAGATTCGGATGTACCAGATGATGCAGAAAAGCGGGCCACACCAGAATCTCACCGACTTGAGGCTGAATCCGATATTCCGGATCGACCTGGCCATCCGCTTTAATTGCCGCCATGTTTGCCTGGGGTCGTGGATCAAAAAAGGAAATAGCCCCCGGAGTGCGATCAGCGCGACCCGGGAGATCGACCGGCATATCGGGCACGGAAACATAGTAAGTACCCGATAGCCAGGCGTGGGGGTGGTTATGCAGATTGTGATAGTCACCAAAGCGGTTGACGTTGGCCCAGCCCTGCAGATGCCAGTCTACTGCGTAATCAATTGCACTATGCTGGATGTACCGGATGACAGCGTGGTTGATGCATTCGCGCAGCCATACCAGTGCCGGGTGCGCGGAAGTTAGCAGGTTATCCTCAAGATAGTCTGTCGTGAAGTCGGCCCGTTCATTGTCCAGGCGCATAATCTCATCAGTGAGTGCCTGGTTGATGGCCTCATCCGAAGGCAGATGATCGCGCATGATAGCGGTAGGCCATAGCGACAGAAACTGGGTCTGGTCGGACATGTGTTGCGATGGGTTACAGGGTTTTGCTATTCAACGGCAGCACAATAACCATAAGAATCATGCGCTGTTGTATTTGTGAGTGCCGATTTGCTGGCATGGTTGCTCCGTCCGTTCAGATTCGATAGTCACGGCTAATCTCAAAGATAACAAACCACTATACAAGATAACTGGCGAATAGACGCCCAAAGATCGTCGCCATGCCCGCGATCAGCAAGAGGAGACGGCCAAAAATTCGATAAGGCGCAATCAAGCCATAAGAGATCAGGCCCAGACCCAATGCCAGTTGAAAAAACGACACCAGTGCTTTACCTGGCGCATGTGCCAACTCGATCAGGTCCGGGTTTGCGATCATGCCAACCGGGATAACGTACAGGCCCACTCCCAGGGCCATCGAGGTGAACGCCACCTTAAGCCAGTTTTCGTTAACCATCCCCGAGGCAATAAACACGGCGCCACAGACGGGCGGCGTGATAGTTGAGATCAGCGCGAACCAGAACACGAAAAGGTGGGCTTGCAAAGGGTTAAGGCCCAGGTCTATCAGGGCAGGCCCTGCGACTGAAACGCAAATTACATAGGCGGCAGTCGTGGGAACTTCCATCCCGAGAAGCAGGCACGCCAGTGCAGTCAAAAGCACGGCTGGCCAGATGTTCGCGGCTGATATCGAAAGGATCAACGAGGTGATCTTGACACCCAGACCCGTTATTCCCAGCACACCGATAATTATTGAGGCGCACAGGATAATCACAGTGATCAGCGCCACCTGTCTTGCGCCAGTAATCAACGCGCGCGTTATCCTGACCTTCACCTCATTTTTTTCAAAAGCAAAATCTTTATCGACCAATAGCAGGAGAAACCCTGCAAATATTGCGAGGCAGGCTGAATATTGCGGCGTCAGGTTGGCGACAAACATTCCCCACAGCAGCACGCTAAACGGGATAAGAAAAAATCCCGATGTCACAATCACATCGCGGATAGCCGGTTTCTCATCATCCGGAATACCCTTGAGATCATATTTTCGCGCATAAGCATTAATCCCAACCCAGACCGCAAAGAAATAGAGAATAGCCGGGAGTAGCGCCGCCGCCATGATCCCGGTATAGGGTACCTGCGTGAGTTCGACCATGACAAAAGCACCGGCACCCATTAGAGGAGGCATGATTTGCCCCCCGGAGGAGGCAACCGCCTCGACCGCACCTGCCAGGCGCTTGGGATAGCCCAACCGGGTCATGGCCGGCAGGGTAATCGCACCGGTGGATGCGACGTTTGCAGACGCGGACCCAGAAATTGACCCGAACAGGGCAGAGGAGATCACTGAGACTTTTGCACCTCCCCCTTTGAGTCGCCCCGCTGCAGTCGAGGCGATATTCATGAACCCGCGTCCTGCCTCCCCACTGTTCAGGATGGCGCCAAAAATGACAAAGATCGCCACCACGTTAACGGAAATGCCCGTTAAGATGCCCCAGATGCCGCCTTCGGTAATGGTGAGTGTGCCCAGCAGGCTCTCGATCGGCATTCCAGAATGACCGAACTCTCCAGGAATGTGCTCGCCCCACAGGGCATAGGCTAATGCGACTGCGGCGACGACCGGGAGTGGCCAGCCGATGGCGCGACGGGCGGCCTCAATGACCACCAAGAGCAAGATGATGGCACCGATGACCTGCCCCGGGGACGCCAAGAAGCCATACTGATCACCTAATGCGTTGTGGGAGAACGCAATCCATAGGCAGCAGGTAACGCCGGCGCTGGCCAGGACAAGCCCGATGATCCTGGATAGCTGTGTTTGTGCGCCAAGACAGAGAATCCAGGGCAGGGCAAATGCCATATGGATAGGCCGACTGACGAGATTAGGTGTCAGGCCGGAAAAAATCAGAAAAAGATGAAAAAAGACGCAACTACCGGCGAGAACCAGAGCGGGCCCCTGGTATCTGGCCGGTAGAGAATCTGGGCCTGAGATTGTCAACGTCCGAATTTCGTTAGATCGGGGCTGACTGCTAATAATAGAAGCGCAAGGGCGCTCCAGCCCGACTCATGTCATAACAGGGCCGCTATTGCTGCGCATCGGTGAGCGTGAACCCAGCTTCAAGATAGTAGCGCACCGCACCGGGATGAATTTTCCCCGTGATATTCGGCATGAGACCCTCGTTGACGCCATTCCACCAGGCGGCACTTGCTCCCATCGATCCTTTTTGCGCCCAGTAGGTTTTGGCCAGAGCGTAAGCGGTATCATCATCCATAGCGGTGGTGGTGTAGGCCACAACCGGAAGTGAGGTAGTAACGATATCCTGGCTCTGCCCAGCATAAGTGCCAGCAGGGATAATCAGCCGGGTACGTTTGGTCTTTTTGATCTGATCAGCAGATAATGAAAGCACGCTCACACCGGTAGAGGCGGCGGCTTCGATGACGTTAGGGGCGGGAAAAGATCCCGCGGTCACAAAGCCATCGATCTGTCCATTCTTCAGTGCGGATACGGCATTTGAGAGTTCGGCATCCGCCAAGGTCACTTTTCCTTCAAGCCCAAAGAGTTTGATGTACTTGGCGCCTTCTTTCGCACCAAATGATCCTTTGCCCAGCAGGATGGTTTTACCCTCTAATCCGGCGAAGTCCGTTACACCACTTTTGTTGGACATCACAAAATGCATCGTCAGAGAGGGTATGGGAAACAGCGCTCGAATCTCGTCAAATTTGGGATCAGTCTTATCTTTAAACATGGCCTTGCCGGCCTGGGCAAGGCGTACCAGTACCGGCGGAGTGGTAAAAACGTAATCACCGCCGCGCACCTTGGCTTCCATTACGTTTTGGACCGAGCCCTGGCTCTCTTCTACTGTCACAATGATATTGCCGCTTGATCCTTGTTTCATGGCCTCGGCTATCTGTACCGCCATCTGGTAGTACGATGACGTTGATTTTGCTGATTTGTAAGTAACACGGGTCTGGGCCTGGGCGGCTGGGTTTATGAGCGCCATGCTGGCGACAAGTGCACAGCATATGGTGCCGATTCGAAATCTCATCTGTTGTTCCTTTGGTTTGGTTGTGGCTGATTCTATTTAGCCATAGCCAAAGGGGCTTTTCAAATCTGTTTTGATCGCGCGCAACAGAGGGCGTGTGGCAGGTACCGGGGGTGACCTTATCAGGGTGTTTTAATCCATCCCCAGACACCAGTGCATCGATATAATCTCGATACCATGCTTGAGGATAACAATACCGCCCTGCGCGCACGCCTGCATTTTTTCTTCCTGAATATCGGTCATTTTGTCGATCATTTATTACCGCTGGTGTTTGCCAGTGTTGCGGCCTTGGCACTAACGCGGGAGTGGGGATTGAGTTACGCGCAATTGATCCCCTACGCTATACCCGGGGTAGTGGCGTTTGGGGTTGGCGCCTTGCCGGCAGGCTGGCTGGCTGATCGGTGGAGCCGTGAAAAGATGATGGTGATCTTCTTTCTGGGGATCGGTGTCAGCGCTATTGCGACAGCGATGGCGACAACACCCGTGACGATAGCACTGGGGCTTTTTGCCATTGGGGTTTTTGGCTCGATCTATCATCCAGTCGGTCTCGCTATGGTCATCCAGGGGCGTCAACGCACCGGGGTACCGCTGGCAATCAACGGGATTTTTGGCAATCTGGGTGTAGCCTGTGCGGCCTTGTTCACCAGTTTGCTGATCGAGGCACAAGGCTGGAAAGCGGCTTTTGTCTGGCCTGGGGCGCTAACTTTGCTGCTTGGCTTTGCTTATATCGTGTTTTTGCTCACGGGCCGGCGGGGCAAGGCCGGCGGGGAAGCCCAGAAGAGGCAGGACACTGTCAAAGGTCAGTCTGGCTTCACACGCTCACACCTGGTGCGCATCTTTCTTGTAGTTTTTGCCTCGACTGCTCTGGGTGGGCTGGTCTTCCAGAGTACGACATTTGCTTTGCCCAAGATCGTTGATGAGCGCATGGCAGATATGGCAGTTTCA
>PBSU01000070.1 GCA_002726415.1 Acidiferrobacteraceae bacterium
CTGGCGCTGTCGGGCTGTGGGCTCGCCGAAAACATAGCTGCGGGTGATGTCTGAGTAATAACCCTCGATCGTGGCCCCCACATCGATAAGCACCATGTCGCCTTCTTTGAGTTCCTGGGGATACGGCACACCATGAGGGTATGCGGTCGGTTCGCCAAAAAGCACGATACGAAATGCCGGTGGCCCATCGGTGCCCAGTTGCAGGTGCGCGTCGGTCAGAAACGCCTGCACCTCAATCGTGCTGATGCCAGGCTCCAGTATTCGCGCGGTGCGCTGATGAACCTCTAAGGTCAAATCCATCGCAAACTGAATAAGCGCAATTTCGTTATCAGATTTGTGCATCCGACAACCGGCGGTTACGCACGATCCATTGATAAACTGCACCACAGGCATGGCGCGGCGCAGTCCGTCAAAAACAAAAAACGGAGTCGCGGGATCGACTGCGACCACGGCTTTTGTACCGGCAAGGCCGTGGATACATTGGCCCACCAGCGCTGTGGCATCTTCATGTTCCTCCCAGGTGCGCACCTCCTCCCCAAAAAGCAGCATCGCCCGGGTTTTTTCTTCTTCGAAACCTGGACTGATATAGATGATGTCCCCGCGGGCGGGGATGATGGCGCCGTGCAGTCGTTCGGTCGCCCACAGGCGAAGGCCGGTGTAGTAAAACAAACTGGTGGAGGCATCGAGATACAAGGCATCGATCCCCTGCTCCACCATCAGGCGTTGGGCTTTTTCGATGCGCTCCAGGCGCTCCTGCACTGTGATCGGGGTAAATCCCGTGCGGCGCGCGAGCCCGGCCAGTTCGGCTTGTGCCGATGACCCCCCTACCCCCTGTGTCATAACCGCTCCCTTTGCCTTAGCCAACCGCCGGGTTTCAGTCTACCGTTTAACCGAAGCCTGGGCGAACCCACGGAGTGACTCAAGCCGACTGCACCAGCAGTGCTGTGTTGCCCCCGGATGCGGTCGTATCGGCACAAACATGACGCTCAATAACCAGGCATTGACTGGCGCCAGGCTCATTGATCAGGGGGATAATCGGACCGTCGCACTGTGCGAGTGCCCGATGCCACGGGCGAAGCGCTTCTCCTGAAAGCCACAGCATGATCGCATTAATAGCCGAAAGACCTTCCAGCGTGTCGGGTTCCACGATTGCCGTTATTACCTCAAGAGGCCAATCCGTTCGCAAGGGCTCAAGCAAGGTCGTGTCGGTGCCGATGGCAAGCACACGATTACCCAGTGCCAGCGCCTGGCAAGCCTGCGACCGCAGGCTCTTCGCGTGGGGCCCCAGGCAAAGCACGTTGCCCCGGGGGTATAGCGTCCAGCGGTTGCTTTCACCGGTCGGCCCCGGCAGTTCCAGGGAGTCGTGGGCCACTTTCTCAATCTCGTCTGCGGCCTGGGCGCTCAAACACGCGCCGGCGCTCTCAAGCATGCGCTTCGCCAGGCGGGGGTCCAGGGGGCCGGGGCTTTGTCCCTGCGTACTTCCCCAGTCATTGATCTGTTCAAGGGCTACCTGTGCCCCACGGCCTTGTTTCATCGAACATAGCACGCGGCCCCGTTCGACGAAGCGGGGAAGATAATGAGGACCGCCGGCCTTTGGCCCGGTGCCAGAAAGGCCCTCACCGCCAAAGGGCTGTGAACCCACCACCGCACCGATCTGATTACGATTGACATAGATATTGCCGACATGCGCCTGATCGACCACCTGCTGTACCCGTGCATCCACCCGGGTATGCACACCCAGGGTCAGGCCGTACCCACGCTGGTTGATTGCCCTGACCACCGCTTGAAGCTCGTCTGCAGGGTAGGTTGCCACATGCAGCACCGGGCCGAACACTTCGTGCTCCAGGTCCTCGATCCCCCCTACCTCGATAACCGTAGGGGCCATAAAATGCCCGCCCGCCGGGGCGCTTAATTGTTTCAGCACTCGCCCCTTCGTTTGCTGGTGAGCGCAATACGCTCGGATATTTTCCAGCGCGGCAAAATCAATCAGGGGGCCCACATCGGTGGCAAGATCCAGCGGATTACCCAGATGCAGCTCATCCATCGCGCCAAAAAGCAGTTCGAGCACCCGGTCGCGAACCTCGTTTTGCAGATACAAGATGCGCAGGGCCGAGCAACGTTGGCCGGCGCTTTGGAACGCCGATACCACGATATCCCGCACCGCCTGTTCCGGCAGTGCCGTGGAGTCGACCAACATGGCATTGAGTCCACCTGTCTCTGCAATCAACGCAGCATCGGGATTCCCCGCGGTGGCCAATGCGCACTGGATATTACGCGCCGTTTGGGTCGAGCCGGTAAAGCAAACACCACTGACCTGACTGCTTTGTACCAGCGCACCCCCCACCCCGGCTCCATCCCCGGGCAAGCATTGCAGTGCATTGTCTGGAACCCCGGCCTCGTGCAGCAGCGCCGATGCCCGCACCGCCATAAGCGCACTTTGCTCCGCCGGCTTGGCAATAACTGCGTTACCCCCGGCAAGGGCTGCACTGACCTGCCCGGTAAAAATGGCCAATGGGAAATTCCACGGGGAGATACAGACAAAGGTGCCTCGCGGCTGGGCCTTACCGAGACCGTTGATCTGACCGGCGTAATAACGCAGAAAATCCACCGCCTCGCGCACCTCTGCAACGCCGTCGGCCAAAGTTTTACCCGCCTCGCGGGCCGCCAGGGCAATAAGCTCAGGTGCGTGGCGCTCATACAGATCTGCCGCACGGCACAGCACATTAGCCCGCTCACCCGGAGACCTTTTGCCCCAGGTACGGGCACCCTCTTGCGCTTTCACCAGGGTGCCGGGAACATCTTCAGGGGCTGCCTCGCGCACCAGGCCGACCAGGTCATCCAGCACCGCAGGGTTTTGCACCTGCCTTAGGGGTCCGCTCAGGGTATCGGGTTGTGCGCCAGCCAGATCCCATTGACCCTGGACAAACGGCTTCATTTGTTTTTCCAATGTACTAACACAGACGCCCTCTTCAAGATCCCAGCCCCGGCTATTGACCCGCTGGGGTGCAAACAGTTCGGGTGGTAGCCGGATGGCCGGGTGAGCAGGGTTCTTAGCGACTGAGCGAACCTCATCCAATGGGTCCCGCGCGACATCCCCGGCGTCGATTTCATGGTCCAGAATCTGATTGACGAATGAACTGTTTGCCCCGTTTTCCAGCAACCGACGCACCAGGTAAGCGAGAAGATCCTTATGAGCGCCCACGGGTGCATAAATGCGGCAACGATACCCACCCTCCTCGCCCACGTGGCTGAACAACGACTCACCCATGCCGTGCAACCTTTGAAACTCAAACGAATCACCGGGGCCACCTGATAGCGCCATCACCGCCGAAACGGTGTGGGCATTATGGGTCGCAAACTGAGGGTAAAAATACGCTCGCCCGTCCAACAGTTTTTTGGCGCAACTGATATAAGAAAGATCCGTACTCGCTTTACGGGTAAAAACCGGGTAGCCGGCAAGGCCTAAGACCTGGGCTCGTTTAATCTCGGTATCCCAGTAAGCCCCTTTCACCAGCCTCACCATAATGCGCCGACGATGTCGCTGGGCCAGGCAGTGCAGCCAATCGATAACCGCACCGGCACCGAGCTGGTAGGCCTGAACCACCACGCCGAATCCGTCCCAGTCGGCAAGGGAGGAATCACAGATCAGCGCCTCGATAATATCCAGGGTCAGGTCGAGCCGCTCGCTCTCTTCGGCGTCGATGTTAAAACCCATACCGGCGCTTCGGGCGAGTTGCGCCAGCGCGGCCACACGGCCCAGCAACTCATCCAGCACACGCTGGCGCTGGCCGTGCTCAAATCGCGGATGCAGTGCCGAAAGTTTGACCGAGATGCCGGGGTTATCCCGTACCGGAGTGCTGGCACAGCCCGGTGCCAAGGCTGAGATCGCCTCAGAATAGGACAGATGGTAGCGCCGTGCGTCGGCCTCACAGCGAGCCGCTTCTCCCAGCATGTCATAAGAGAAGGTATAACCCTTTCGATGCGCGGGAGCGGAACGCTCAAGGGCTTCATCGATGTGACGGCCCAGCACGAACTGGCGGCCCAGTTCTTTCATGGCTTCGGCAATGATGGCGCGCACGGCCGGCTCCCCGATGCGTTTTACTGCGCTGCGCAGCGTATCCACCATGGAACTGGCCTGGGTCGGGCTGAGCAGACGCCCCGTCAACATTAACGCCCAGGTCGAAGCATTCACCAGAGAAGAACTGGATCGATTGAGATGGCGACCCCACCGCCCAGGCACAATCTTGTCCTCAATCAGGGCATCAATCGTTGGGCTATCGGGTACCCGCAGCAGAGCCTCGGCGAGACACATCATTGCCACCCCTTCGTCGGTGGAGAGCCCATACTCCGCCAGGAATGCTTCGAGCAGATTGGGCGAACCTTGCCCCCGAACCTGCTCGATCAGGGTGACAGCCTGATCGTGAATCTGTGTTTTCAGCCTGTCCTGTGGGCGCCACTCATGCAGCAATGCCCTGACGCGGGGCCCTTCTCCTTCGCTGCGGGCTTCGTGAATACGTTGACGGGCAACATTAAGGGGCTCACTCATGGATGCACCCTGCTCAGACGCTCTCAGCCAGCGCGGAGGGTCGACCCAAGGCCATCATCATGAGCGCTCCCTCACGCGGCCAACGGCCAGAAAAACAAAATCGCTGGAATACTGACCGCCACCACCAGGATTTCCAGGGGCAGACCCATACGCCAGTAATCCCCAAACCGGTAACCGCCCGGACCCATCACGATGGTATTGTTTTTGTGTCCTATAGGCGTAAGAAACGCGCAGGAAGCCGCGACCGCCACGGCCATGAGAAAAGGGTCCGGGCTTAACCCCAGGCGCTGTGCAATCTCAAGCCCGATAGGTGCTGCGATCAGCGCGGTTGCCACGTTGTTCAATACGTCTGAAAGACTCATCGTCACAATCATCAGGATCGTCAGTACCACCACCGGCGACAGGCCCTCGGTCACATTCAGGATCCACTGCGCGATCAGTGCCGTACCGCCGCTACTCTCCAGCGCGCTACCCAGTGGGATCAGCGATCCCAGCAACACGATGACCGGCCACTCAACCGACTCATACACCTCGCCCGCCCTGATCAGGCCTAAAATGACATAAGCCACCGCCACCACGCCCAGCGCGACCGGCAGATAAAGCCATCCCATACTGGCCGCAAAAATGGCTCCCGAAAAGATTCCCACGGCCCACCAGGCTTTATCCCGCTGTAATACCTTAAGGCCACGATCGGCAAGCGCAAGACAACCCAACCACTGGATCGCATGCTCCAGTCGATCCTCCGGGCCCGAGAGCAACAGGATATCCCCGGGCACAATACGCAGCCGACGCACCCGCTCTCGAAAAGACCGACCCTGGCGCGAAACCCCCAGCAACATGACGCCGTGCCGGTTTGCCAAGCGGATCTGGGCCGCCGAGCGTCCGCTGATCCGGGCACCCTCGGGCACCACCACCTCAGAAATCGCCATGGACTCACCCAGTAGCTCAGGCTGGGCGTCAGACCCCGCCCCTGTCTCCAGACTGGCCGCCCCGGCAAACTGCTCTATCGCCTCGGCCCCACCCTCCAATACCAGGATGTCGCCCTCCCGGACCCGTTCGCGCCTTGCCGAACCGGGAAGCCGGGCGTGATTGCGGACCAGGCCGGTAATCACCACGTCGTTTTCCTCGGCAAGGGGGAAGGCTTCGCGCAGTGGGGCATCGATGAGTTTGCTGCCTTGCGCCACCCGGACCTCGGTGACATACCCGGTGAGATCGGCCAGGGCAGATTGCGCGTTATCTTCTCTTCTTGCCCGGGGTAACAACCGCCAACCCGCCAGCGCCACAAACGCAATTCCGGCGAGGGCCACCGCGAGACCGACCGGCGCAAAATCAAACATCACAAAGGGTGTACCGAGCGCCTGCTCGCGGAAGGTAGCGACCACAATGTTCGGCGGGGTGCCGATCAAGGTGACCATGCCCCCAAGAATTGTAGCGAAAGAAAGCGGCATCAAGGTCGCACCCGGCCCGCGCTCGGCACGGCGCGCAGCCTCCAGGTCCACCGGCATCAGCAGCGACAGGGCCGCGACGTTATTCATGACGGCAGATAGCACCCCACCCACGCCTGCCATCAGAGCGATGTGCCCGGCCACCTGCTTTACCCTGGCTACGGACAACCGGGCGATCGTTTCAACCACACCCGAATTGAAAAGCCCCCGGCTGACAATCAGGACCAGGGCGATAATCACGGTGGCCGGATGCCCAAACCCGGAAAATGCCCGGTCGATCGGAACGGCGCCTAAAATCAGGGCAAAAATCAGCGCCCCGAACGCGACCAGGTCATAGCGCACGCGGCCCCAGATCAATAATGCAAAGACCGCCAGCAGCAGACCGAACAGGGTCAGGTGATCAGGGATTAAAGGCATGGTGGATCAGGTGATTAACAAGTCAAAGCCCTACTTGGGCTGCAGACGGATCGCCCCGTCCAGTCGAATGACCTCACCGTTGAGCATCTCGTTATCCACGATATGCAATACCAGCTGGCCATACTCCTGGGGTTCGCCGAACCGCTGGGGAAACGGCACCTGCCCGGCCAGGCTCTGCTGCACCTCATCGGGCATGTTCAACAACATTGGGGTGCCGATCAACCCGGGTGCAATCGTCATCACACGGATACCAAAACGGGCGAGTTCCCGGGCCGCTGGCAACGTCAGTGCCACCACCCCGCCTTTCGAAGCGCTATAGGCTGCCTGGCCGATCTGCCCTTCGTAGGCGGCTACCGATGCCGTATTCACGATGACGCCACGGCTACCGCTATCCGACACCGGGTCCAATCCGGTCATTCGTGCGGCCGCCAGCCGAAGCACATTGAAGGTTCCCACCAGATTGACGTTAATCACCTGCTGATAAAGATCCAGATCATGCGGACCGTCACGCCCGACAATACGCGAGGCAGGTGCAATCCCGGCGCAACTGACCACCACCCGCGGTACGCCGACCTCATCGATGGCGCTCTGCAAGGCAGCCTCTACCGATGGGCCATTGGACACATCTGCACTCACCGCAAAACCGCCGATCGATTCCGCCGTGTGCTGGGCGTTTTCCAGGTTCACATCAAGCACGACAACCCGGGCGCCCCGCTCTGCCAGCACCCGGGCCGTAACCGCACCCATACCCGAGCCGCCGCCCGTCACCAAAGCGGCTACATCGTTGAGATCCATCATAAGGTGTACTCCAAGTTCATGAAAGCCAGACCGGATTAGACCAGGCCTTGCGCCCTTGCGCATCGACCACCGTGATCCGAAAATGCCCCTGCACAAAGCGTCCCAGCGGCAGGCGCGCAGATCGGAGTTTTGTGCCAAAAACTTTATCAGACCGCGAACCCCGACCAGAGATGATTACCGTGCTGGCGGGGGAGCACTCCACGGACACGACATCACCCTCAATGGTGATGTTCTCGATCTGTGGGCCCTGGGAAGAGTAAAAAGCCCCTGACTTTAAGCTCTGAAGTATGAGTTGGGGTTCCAAGCGCTCAGCCTTGGCAAAAATCCAACCACCGAAGGCATCGTGGGCCATATGATGCGCGTCATCTGTCGCAAAGGCGTGAAGTCGGCTGCCCCTATTGAGCAGTACATCACACAGCCCCCAGCCATCCCCACGATCGTTCGCCATCTGTGCCCCGTGGTTATAGACCTCCACGGCGTGGGCGAAGGGCAGGATCCGAGCGTCTTCAGGCGCCAGCCCATACCATGCCGGGTGCACGATGCCGATGAAGGCGCCGGCAGCAAACGCCCGCCCGGCCAGCGCCACGATGCCCTCGTGCTCTTTTTTGGGGGCAAAATCCAGAGGAAGCCCCACTGCAAGCAAGTGCCATACCTCATCATTCAACAGATTCCCCGCGTGTAACTCAGCCGCTATCAGCGTCGTGAAATTGTCGGATCGAAAAGAGCGGGTATCGGTTACGGGGTAGTCGTAACATTCCAGAAAATGATCGCTCAGTGCTAAAAAATCGTAGCCTTTTTCACGATAACGGCGAACGACTTCCTCAACCGGATAGTCACCGTCGGATTCGGTACAGTGGGTATGGAGGTTACCCCTGTAGAATTGCCCCGGTTGTGCGAACGGCAGGTTATGCATATTTGAATCCAATAGCACAAGAGGTCATGAGGTTATCCAGGGTTTTACCCCTAAAGCCAGTAGCATGTTATCCCGAAACACGGCAACTTTCTTAACCAAAATTGACCACCGATCACAGACCAGGCTTTCCCCGCCCGCGCTCTGGCGCTACCCTAGCCCTATAAACCCTCACCCTCGAGATTGATTATGACAGAGCCCGTTACTCCGATTGAACGCGAATCCATGGAAGTCGATGTGGTCATTATCGGCGCGGGGCCTGCCGGCCTGGCAACCGCTTGCCGCCTGATGCAACTTGCGACCGAAAAGGCCCTTGAACTCAGTGTCGTCGTCCTGGAGAAAGCGGCAGCGGTGGGCGATCACATCCTCTCCGGCGCGGTGATAGAACCCACAGCACTGAATGAACTGTTTCCGGACTGGGCTGAGCGTGGCGCTCCGCTGAATACGCCGGTCACCCGCGACGAGATCTATTTCTTTAACAATGCAAAAAAGGCCACCAAGATCCCCAACGCCCTTGCCCCGCGAACCATGCACAACCAAGGCAACTACATTGTCAGCCTCGGCCAAGTGGTACGGTGGCTGGGTGAACAGGCTGAATCCCTTGGGGTTGAGATTTATCCCGGCTTTCCCGCCAGCGAAGTCCTGTTTAACGACACAGGTGCAGTTAAAGGTGTTGCGACCGGCGAGATGGGTGTGGCAAAGGATGGCCAGCGCAAAGGCGCATACGAGCCCGGGATGGAACTACATGCCAAATATACGGTTTTTGCCGAAGGCTGCCGGGGGCACCTGGGGAAACAGTTGATAGATCAATACGACCTCGCCCATGAAAAATCGCCTCAGCACTACGGTATCGGCCTCAAAGAACTATGGCGAGTCAGTCCCGACTGCCATGAGCCCGGTTTGGTGGTGCATGGTGCAGGATGGCCTCTGTCAGAAAACAAGGCCTCCGGGGGCGCTTTTCTCTACCACCTCGAAGACTGCCAGGTTGCGCTGGGCCTGATCGTAGACCTGAACTACACCAACCCTCACCTCAGTCCTTTCGATGAACTTCAACGGTTCAAAACGCATACCAGAATCGCCCCCACCCTGGCGGGGGGTGAGCGTCTGTCTTATGGCGCCCGTGCCATCACCAAAGGCGGGTTCAACTCCTTGCCGAAAATGTCACTGCCGGGCGCATTCCTGGTAGGTTGCGATGCCGGGACCCTGAATTTCGCCAAGATCAAGGGCACCCATACCGCCATGAAATCAGGCATGCTCGCAGCCGAGACCATTGTTGAAGTCCTGCTCGAAGGAGACCCTGGCGGCAAAGACCACACGCATTATGACTCCCACATGCGTTGCTCATGGCTTCACCCCGAACTGAAATCCGCACGCAACTTTGGCCCCGCCCTGCACAAATTCGGCCCTTATGTGGGGGGCGCCTTCAATTATGTTGATCAGAACTGGCTACGGGGCAAGATGCCCTTTACCCTGAAAGACAACACCTGGGATCACGATTCTCTTGTGACGACCGACTCGGCGGTGCCGATCGAGTACCCTCGACCTGACGGCGTACTCACCTTTGATAAAAACAGTTCTGTTTTTCTGACCAACACCAATCACGAGGAAGACCAGCCGGCGCATCTGCAACTGGCTGACAGCGAGATTCCCCTGGCGGTAAATCTGCCGCGCTGGGCTGAGCCGGCCCAGCGTTACTGTCCCGCCGGCGTCTACGAGATCGTTGATGAGGGCGCGGTCCAGCGATTCCAGATTAATGCCCAGAATTGCATTCACTGCAAAACCTGCGACATCAAAGACCCCAGTCAGAACATCACCTGGGTGACCCCTGAAGGGGGCGGAGGACCCTCGTACAGCGCCATGTAAGCCGGCGGGCTCACCCTCAACGACAGAGCGTTTAACCGGTAAAAGCCCGGGCGTTTTGGAATAGACGGAGCCACGGGCCATGCTCACCCCAGTCACCTGGGTACCATGAATTCGTCACGGCCCTGAAGTTGCGCTCGGGGTGGGGCATCATGATCGTCACTCGACCGTTCGCAGCACACAACCCGGTAATGCCCTGATCGGAACCATTAGGGTTAAACGGGTAACGGTCGGACCGACGCCCGTAGTTATCGACAAAGCCCAAACTGGTCTGCCTGGCATCGCGGAGGGTATGTACCGAATCAAGTCCGGGAAAAACCGCCCTGCCTTCCCCGTGGGCTACGACAACCGGAAAACGACTGCCCGCCATATCCGCAAACAGCACCGATTCACTTTGCAGTACCTCAACCATAACCACGCGGGACTCGAACTGACCCGATCGATTCGCTGCAAAATAGGGCCAGTGCTGCGCGCCGGGGATCAGATCTTTTAACGCCGCCATCATCTGGCAGCCATTACACACCCCCAATGCGAAAATGTCTTCCCGCTGGAAAAATTGGGCAAACATTTCACGAAGCTTTTGTTGAAAAAGAATCGACTTGGCCCAACCCTGGCCTGCCCCCAGCACATCCCCAAATGAGAATCCGCCGCAGGCCGCAAACCCATTAAAGTCGCGAAGATCATGGCGGTCCCCCGCGAGATCCGACATGGTGACATCTATAGCCGCAAAGCCGGCACGCTCAAAAGCCGCGGCCATTTCCATCTGACCGTTGACCCCCTGCTCGCGCAGGATGGCTACGCGAGGTCGCGCACCGCTCAGGATCGCCCGGGTCGCAGGATTGTGGGCCGGATCAAAAGCCAGCGAGACATTCAGCCCGGGGTCCGAAAGATCGCTCAGATGCTCGTATTCCTCTGCGGCGCACTTTGGGTTATCGCGCAGACTGCGCATCCGTGAACTCAGCTCTGACCAGGTGCGATGCAACTGGCTCCGCCGCGCTTCAAGCAACACCTGGGAACCTGTGGATATCCGCACCGTATCGATTGGGCCACCAGGTCCGCCGATGGCCTGCACCCATTGACTAAGGCCTGCCGCCTCAAAATATTCTAGAACCCGGGACAGCGCATCGCGAGGCACCTGCAGGACAGCGCCCAGCTCTTCGGTGAATAAGGCAGCCAACGGATCAGCAACCGGGCCCAGGTCTATATCCAGTGAACAACGACTGGCAAAAGCCATCTCCGCAAGCGTGACGATCAGACCTCCGTCCGATCGATCGTGATAGGCCAACAGCAGCCCCGACGCCAGCAATTTACGCGTCACTGCAAAGAAAGCACAAAGATCTTCCGGATGTGCTAAATCCGCCACGGTGTTACCCACCTGGCCGTACACCTGGGCCAGTGCCGAAGCCCCAAGCCGTTGCGCACCACGCGCAAGGTCGACCCGGACTAAGACCGTTTCGCCTGTCAGATTGAGCTCCGGTGTGACAGAGCGCCGCACGTCTGCCACCGGCGCGAAGGCGGTCACCACCAGTGACAGCGGTGAGGATACGCCACACTCGATCTCTCCTTCATTCCAGCGGGTAGACATCGACATGGAGTCTTTGCCCACCGGGATCGAAATCCCTAGCGCGGGACAGAGTTCCATCGCCACCGCCTGCACGGTATCGAACAGATCCGCATCGGCGCCAGGCTCACCGGCTGCAGTCATCCAGTTCGCTGAAAAATGCACGTCCGATAGTTCAGTAATTCCGGCGCAGGCAATGTTGGTAATCGCCTCGGCCACCGCCATACGGCCGCTCGCAGGGGCATTGACCAGGGCGAGCGGCGTTCGCTCGCCTACGGCGAGTGCTTCCCCCGTGTTCGCGTCGAATCCGGCAACTGTGATTCCGGCATCCGCCACCGGCACCTGCCACGGGCCGACCATCTGGTCGCGAACGACCTGGCCCCCTACGCTGCGATCCCCGATCGTGATCAAAAAGGACTTGTCTGCCACAGCTGGTAAACGCAATACCCGGTCCAGGGCATCGTTGAGCTCTATCCCGGACAGCTCCAGCGGTGGGTACTGCGCCGGGCGTCGTTTTACCTCACGCTTCATCCGCGGCGTGTTGCCAAACAGGGTTGCCATAGGTAAATCGACCGGGTCCGCGCCAACCCTGCCGTCGCCATCCCGTACGACCCCATCAGCACCGGTTACGCGTAAGTGTTCCTTGGAACTGGCGCAGCCGACAACAGCAAACAGGCACCTTTCTCTCTCACACAGCGCCTTGAAGTCTTCAATCTGTGGCAACGCGACCGCCAGCACGTAACGCTCCTGCGCCTCGTTACACCACAGTTGCATTGGTGACAGCCCGGGTTCATCCGAGGGAATCGCCTCCAGGTTAAATACGGCTCCCAGGCCGGCATCATGTACCAGCTCTGGCAAAGCATTGGACAGTCCACCGGCACCGACATCATGCACGGAGACAATGGGATTCTGCGTCCCAAGCGCAATACACCGGTCAATCACTTCCTGGCACCGACGTTGCATCTCGGCATTGCCGCGTTGCACTGAGGCAAAATCAAGTGCCTCATCACTGGCGCCTGAATCCACGCTGGATGCCGCTCCGCCGCCAAGGCCAATCAGCATGGCGGGGCCCCCCAACACCACGATCAGGGTATCGGGCTCGATAGGCTGCTTATCTACGTGAGCACCCCGGATATTGCCGACCCCTCCCGCAAGCATGATCGGCTTGTGATAACCGCGGCGCGGCGCCCCGGCATCCGAATCGGCTGCCACTTCCAGGGTTCGAAAATAACCACCAATGTTGGGACGGCCGAACTCGTTATTAAATGAAGCACCACCGATCGGGCCCTCCAACATAATCTGAAGTGGTGTAGCGAGGCGTTGAGGATGCTGGGCCTGCAGTTCCCAGGGCATAGCCCAGTCCGGCAAGCGCAGATCCGAAACCGAGAACCCCGTGATACCGGCCTTGGGTTTGCCGCCACGGCCGGTAGCCCCTTCATCGCGAATCTCGCCACCAGATCCCGTTGCGGCACCCGGGAACGGAGAAATCGCTGTGGGATGATTGTGGGTCTCTACCTTGGCAACCAGATGCAAGGGCTCGGCAAACTGGGTGTATTCGTCATTGGCCGGGTCTGGCAGAAACCACGACGCCGGGTAGCCCTTGATCACCGCCGCGTTATCGCGATAGGCCACCAGGGTTTTCTCGCCATGGCGCTCGTGCGTGCTGCGGATCATCTCGAACAGGGACTGCGATTGATCCACCCCATCGATACACCAGCGGGCGTTAAAGATCTTGTGCCGGCAATGCTCGGAATTGACCTGTGCAAACATCATCAACTCGGTGTCTGTAGGGTTTCGGCCCAACTGTTGAAATTGGGTAGCCAGGTAGTCGCATTCCTCCGGGCTCAGGGCAAATCCCTGTTGGCGATTCGCCTCTTCCAGCGCCGCTAACCCACCCCCGATGATATCGACGAATTCGAGCGCGCCGGGGGTGGCGACGTGAAAGGTCCGGCTCAGCGATGCTGCATCCCACGCAATAGATTCTGTCATCGGGTCATGGATAAGCTCGCTCAACTGTTCCCGTACCCATGGCGTGCGGGCATCCTCGCCACAGTGCCAGGCGATCCCACGCTCAACCCGAGCGAGGCCATCCAGGCCACAACGTTGTCCAATTTCCGTTGCCTTGGTCGACCAGGGCGATCGTGTTCCCCAGCGGGGAAGCACCAGCAGTGGTTCGGCCGAAACGACCACACGGTCGGCATCCGCTACCGTGGCATCAAGCAGGTTTTGCAACACCTGGACTTCGCCGGCAGACGGCTCATCCGGGATGTCGACGAGATAAAAGAAGTGCGCCTCCAGACTCTTTAGGTGCAGCGCCCGGGCCGACGCTTGCGCGACGAGCTTTTCCAGACGAAAGGGCGAAAGCGCGGGCCCGCCGCCCAGAATCAGCACGGCGTGATCCGGCGCACCCGGTTAGGGTGAGACCGAGCTATCGAGGTCAACTCCGAGTCGCAGCGCTACCTCTTCATAAGCTTCGACCACACCGCCCAGACCCTGGCGAAAACGGTCTTTGTCGAGTTTTTTGCGCGTATCCCGGTCCCACAGGCGGCATCCATCCGGCGTGAACTCATCGCCCAGCAACAAAGCATCTCCAAAACGGCCGAATTCCAGCTTGAAATCAACCAGGATCATGCCGCCAGCGGAAAAAAGTGCTCCCAGTATTTCGTTAACGCGGAAAGTCTGGCGCTTCATGATCTCCACTTCATCCGGGGTCGCCCAACCAAAGGAGGCGATGTGGTACTCGTTGATCATTGGATCGTGCAGTTCATCATTCTTGAGGAAGAACTCGAAGGTTGGCGGCTGCAGATCCAACCCATCCTCAACACCCAGACGGCGGCACAACGAGCCGGTCGCGATATTGCGCACCACGCACTCTACTGGAATCATGTCCAGGCGTTTCACCTGTGACTCATTAGCACTGCAAAGCTTTTCGAAATGGGTCACGACACCCTTGCCCGCAAGGTGTTCCATGATAAAGGCATTAAACCGGTTATTCACCATCCCTTTGCGATCAAGCTGATCCACCTTCTCGCCATCAAAAGCCGAAGTGTCATCGCGAAACTCCATGATCAATACCTCGGGATCAACAGTAAGAAATACAGATTTGGCCTTGCCAGAGTAGAGTTCTTCGCCTTTTTCCATGTGCAAGCACACCTTTAGATCAGATGGGTTAGAAGTTAGAGCACGCCCGCTTTTTGCATTGCAGAGCGGACCTGGTCATGGTATTGCTCCGATAGCGGGACCAACGGCAAGCGGATGCCGCCGCCCATTAAACCCTGTTCCTTCACGGCCCATTTTGCCGGAATCGGGTTGGACTCGACAAACATGGCCTTGTGCAGATCACAAAGCTGGTCATTGAGCGCGCGGGCCCCGCTCGCATCGCCTGAGATAGCGGCCTGGCACATTCGGTGCATCAGTTGCGGCGCTGCATTGGCGGTTACCGAGATCGTACCTTTGCCCCCGGCCAACATCAGCTCACAGGCAGTGCCATCCTCGCCGGAATAGATCGCGAAATCATCCCCACAGCGGGCAATCAGGTCGCGGCCTCGATCCAGGTCATTAGTGGCATCCTTGATTGCCACGATATTCTCGATTGCCGCCAGTCGTACGGTAGTGTCATTAGCCATGTCCACCGCAGTGCGTCCTGGTACGTTGTACAGAATCTGGGGTACCGCCACTGCCTCGGCAATAGCCTTGAAATGCTGATACAGCCCTTCCTGTGGGGGTTTATTGTAATAAGGGACCACCAGCAGACAGGCATCTACCCCGGCGTCGGCCGCGTGCCGGGTCAGGGCAATCGCCTCAGCCGTGGAATTGGCCCCGGTGCCTCCGATCACCGGGATTCTCCCGGCAACCACCTGCACAGTTCGTGCAATCACTTCACCGTGCTCGTCATGATCAAGCGTGGCCGACTCACCCGTAGTACCCACAGAGACGATCGCGTCGGTGCCCTGTGCAATATGATGCTCAACGAGTTTTTCCAACGCGGGCCAATCCACCACCCCAGTGGTGTCCATTGGGGTAACCATCGCCACCATACTGCCTGTTAACATCTGCCCGCTCCTCGATTGTTTGCGATAATCCGTCGCCCCAAAGCGCGACAACCC
>PBSU01000071.1 GCA_002726415.1 Acidiferrobacteraceae bacterium
CTCTGCCAGTCTTTCCAGTCAAAATAGGCATCGTAGGCAAAGGCCGTACCCTGTAACGTCGAATAGTGGACCCGCACGATAGCGCAAGAACTGGAGGTAGAGCCATAACCTGCGGCGGGAAGCCGGTCGACACTGATGGTTCGTCTCCCGCTTCGGGCCAACTCCAACGCGATCGCTGTCCCGATTATTCCCGCACCGATCACCACGGCATCCGCCGACAAATGATTAATCATTGGGTATTTTTCCTTCTTGTATTTTTATTACCAGGTCTGAGGAGGCCAAAGAATCAATTGGCGATTGTTCCCAGTGTGGTGATGATGCCGGTAAGGTAATGATGGTACTTAAAGTAGCCAGCGGGAGTCCCAAGATAGCCATCAACTTCCCAATTGTTGTTCATAATGACATCGAGAAATGAAAAATTCTCACTGTCATACCGGGGGTCAGATGCCCCATGCGTGTGGTAACTCGCAGTTGTAGTGGTCCCCCCGGGCACCTCTAACGGTGAACCCAGATTTACCGTGTCTACGGTGCCTTTTCTCGGTTCGGTGGCGCTGAAGGTTGCATCGGCATTTTGATATACCCAACCCCCGTATTCACGGTTCTCAGCAACCGAGGTGGGGTTTATTCCATTGATCACGTTTCGGGCAGCATCATGCTGTTTGGTATAGCGCAACTGGGAATCGGCACTGTCGCTGCCAGAACTTGCCACCAGCGCAACCCCAACAGCTGCAGCAGCGAGCAGAGCAGTGCCTGCCATTCCGGGACGCTCTGTTGCCTCCTGGTTGCGATGCACCCCTGGGGGAAGCCCGGAGCTCCCGGATAAACTGACCAGCCATCGCTGATAACCGCCCTCGGTATAACGCGTACTACGGCCATCGCGAACCTGAAACCCCAGTTTCAGGCGGTGACTTAGATTCACCTCCCAACTCAAAAGACGGGTCCCCGTTTGATCCCGGCCAGCAATATGACTTGCGAGTACCCCTCCGATAGGTAGACGCAGGTTCAGAGCAAATGCGTGTGCTGCAATCCCTTCTGAATGTCGGATCTGAAATAACTGCACATCCCACCGTTGCGACCGCCACTGGGTAAACCAGTTAGTCCGATCCGGGGCGTTCCCAGCCTCTATCTGAGAAGCGCCAACGGTCCATTGACTCCCCTGGAAGGGATACAAGTCCAAGGCGGTGCCCGAAAAACGGATATCACGGCTGAATGTCGGATGAAACAGTCTCGCATCAACACTGGAGGAGAAATGACCAGGTGAGAGCGATGATAAACCCTCACCCTGACCCCAGAAGCCGCTTAACCCATAGCCTGGGCGCTCCATTCCTGCGAAGAACAGTTGCTCGTCTCCCGCAAGACCCGCCAGCGTGTGAAACCCGCTTGCCCCGGAGCCGGAAGAGAGATTCATCCACATGGGCACTGAAGATGTCTGCGCCTGGGTGATCTGTGGCAGCGTAACGCCATACGAAAATAGCAACGCCAGGGCGGGCGCAATGAAAGGGATGCGGGGCATGATGTGTGGATTTAATCCGGTTTTATCGGCACAGCACAGACTACCTGATAGACCACGGTGTGCCAACTCCCGGTAAGACGGTCGCGCACAAGATATTCACGGCTTTGCAACCAGAGTAGGATTCCGTTATGAAGATTCGCGAATTGCTGCTGGCTACCTTCGTACCCTTGTCCTGGGGCCTCGGATTCACCCTTTCCAAATTAGCTCTGACAGAGTTTCCACCCCTGATGCTGATGAGCATACGTTTTTTCATTGCTGCAGGGGTTCTGATCTGGTTTGTTCCTTTTCCGCGCAACTGCATGAAAGACCTTTTCTGGGTAGCGCTGGTCGGGTCCACCATCCAGTATGGTCTGACCTTTACCGGGCTATCCATGATCGATGCGTCACTGGCCATTATCGTCGTGCACCTGGAGGTTCCCTTCGGCATATTGCTTGCAGTACTCCTGTTCCGTGAACGGCCAGGTATTCAACGCCTTCTGGGCATGGGCATTGCCTTTGGCGGTATTGTCATGATCGCTGGCCTGCCCAGCGTAAAAGGACAGCTCTTCGCGGTAGCGCTGACCGGCAGTGGTGCGATGATCTGGGCAATTGGGCAGATTATGTACAAGCGCATCAGTGATCGTGTCACCGGGCTCTCTGCCGTCGCCTGGATTGGCCTGATCGCCGGAGGGCAAATGGCGCTGGCTTCGTTGCTGCTTGAAAGCGGACAACTCGACGCCCTGCTGCACGCGACCCGGATCGGCTGGGGTAGTGTTGTCTATCTGGGCCTGATCATGACCGTACTGGGCTACGGTGTCTGGTATACCGTATTGGCCCGCAACCCAGTCTCGCATATCATGCCAGTATTGCTGTTGCTGCCAATCTTTACCATTGCCTTTTCCGTTATCCTACTGGGCGAACGACCCTCCCTGGGGGTATTAGCGGGCGGTGCAGTGGTTCTGTGCGGGGTAGCGTTGATTGTTTTTGCCCGAACACCTTCGACCTGAACTCAGGCCCTTTGGTCTCGTAGGCTATCAGTCAGCACCAATATCAACGGTAAAGTCGACTGGGAATTCCGCTCAGATCAGCGCCCAGGCACCACTCCAACTAAGCGAGCAACAGTCGCGCCTTGCTGACCCAGGGTTAGGAATGAGCCCAATGGCAATAGTAAAATCTCAGTATAGGCATTGAACAGGGCTGACCATGTGTCGCTTTAAGATTATCGTGACCGTAACCCCGGCGTGGCGTGCGGCACAATCTAACCCCATCCAGACCTGGCTCGCCTAATGAACGCACATATCGATCCCCAAGCAATGATCGAGATTGATGTCTGGCGAATCCCGCTGACTAGCGAACCAAGTGAGCACGATAAGCTGCTTGATCCTGATGAACGCAGGCGTGCTGCCCGTTTTATTTTTGACTCTGATCGGGCGCGTTTTACCCGGTCCCGGGGGACACTGCGTGCCACACTGGCCCGTTATGTCGACATTCTCCCCGAGCAGATTAAGTTTGATTACGGGACGCATGGCAAACCGACTATTCGAGGTTGCCCGATTCACTTTAACCTCTCCCATGCGGGTGATTGGGCTTACCTCGCGATCAGCACTACGACCCCTGTTGGGATCGATGTTGAACGCCTTCGTCCACCGGCGCGTAACGGCTGGATCGATCTAGCCCGACGTTTTTTCTCCAAGGCAGAGGTCACAGAACTGCTTGCGTTGCCGAGTTCAGAGCAGACAAAAGCATTTTTTGCCTGCTGGACCCGTAAAGAGGCCTATATCAAACTGCACGGTCGTGGCCTCTCGTTACCTCTGGGGCAATTTACCGTCGCTGCAGACCCCAAGGCACCGGCAATCTTGCGATCGAGCGAATGGTGCCCCGATGACACAGCGCGTACGGTACTGCACGATCTCAGTTCACCCGCCGGTTACCGTGCCTGCCTGGCCGTGGGAACCCCGCTGACCATCACCGTGCAGTCGAAGACCTGGACTGCACCAGTGACATTAACGTAACGCACCATCACGAAATACAGCGGCAGGCCGTTAGAATCCATGCCATGAAGTATGACCACATTCTACAGACCATCGGGCACACACCCGTAGTACGCCTTAATCACTTTAACCCCGGGCAGGCAGATGCTTTGTGGGTCAAGCTGGAAAGTTTTAACCCCGGTGGCTCAGTTAAAGATCGCCCGGCGCTGAACATGATTGAGGATGCGGAGCAGCGCGGCCTGCTGAAACCAGGTGACACAATTGTGGAACCCACCTCCGGCAATACGGGGATCGGGCTGGCCATGGTCGCTGCTGTCAAGGGCTACCCCGCCGTATTTGTCATGTCTGAGGATATGAGCGAGGAGCGCAGGGCCATTTTGCGCGCGTACGGCGCTCAACTTATTTTGACACCCGCCGATCGTGGCACGGTCGGTGCAATCGAAGAAGCGCGCCGCCTCGAAAGGGACAGGGGCTACTTTTTCGTAGGACAACATTTCAACCCTGCGAATCCCGCAGCTCACCACCAGACTGCAAACGAGATCGTTGATGATTTTGGGCAAGAACTCGGTGCGGTGATCTGTACAACCGGCACCGGCGGGACGATTTCTGGCCTTTCGACAGTCCTGCGCGAACTGATCCCTGGCCTTACGATTATTGCGACCGAGCCGGACGTATCTCCTATTCTCACCAAAGGAATCGCATGTAAGCACCGAATTATGGGCACGGCACCCGGCTTTATCCCGGAAACCCTCGACCAGAACGCCTATGACCATGTTATATCGGTTAATGCCGATGAAGCCATAACGATCACCCGTAAACTCGCCGAACACGAGGGTATCTTCTGTGGGATCTCCTGTGGTGCCGCCGTGGTGGGCATGCTGGAATATGCTGCGCGCAATGCCGCCAAAGGCCAACAGCTCCTGGCCATTTTGCCGGATACGGGTGAGCGTTACCTGAGCACGGAATTGTGGAATTCGAGTGCCCAGGTTTGAGCAAAGAGCCCTGGGACAACCGAGTCCGATCTCTACCCGTTTGGGGATGCATTCTCTGCCAACCAGCGCCTAGAATACCCGGGTCATGACCTACATTGTCCACGTTACCGCAGTTGTCGAAGGTGATCTCGACAAGATAGAAGCGCTGATCAACGAATACCGATACACCTGCCTTCAGAATCAGCCTGGAATGAAACAGTTTTATGTTTGCCGACCACTGGATCATCCCAATATATTTCTCTACACCCAGGTCTTCGTAGATATCGACGCCCACCAGGCTCATATCGAAGGAGACGACCCCAAAACTTTCTTTGCCAAGATGGAGGCCGAAGGTTTCCAATTTCAGGGACGTTGGATGGCGGGGAAAGAAATTGATTCCGTACCTGAGGGCCAATTTCTCAACTGACCCGCACTTACACCTCACCCACTCACAACGTGGAGCTAAACCCTTGCCAAACTGGGTTTAGTTGACGGCTACAGAACACTCTTTTCCTAAATGCGTCAAGGCATCGATTTTTCGATTGTGCTCTTGTCGATCTGATATTACCCTGCGCCTCGAAACCGCGCGGAGCAGGTCGGAATGTTGGCACCTAATCAGGATAACCACCCTGTCGTTGGGATCATAGCCTTGGTTAGCGGGCTCTTTGTTTTCGCCATTCAGGATGTCATTATCAAACAGTTCAGCGCGCAGTACTCTGTACTGCAACTTGTTATTGTTCGCGGTATCGTCGCTGTTATTGCAATCGGTATCATCGTCGCCATCAAGTTCGGCCCTAGCGGATTCAGGGTATACCAACCCCTGAGAATTGGGGCAAAAGGCTTCCTGGCGTTTTTTTCCTATCTTGCCTATTACCTGGCGATTGCCTCTTTGCCGCTTGCGGATGTCGTGACCATTACCTTTAGCGCCCCGATTATGGTCGTCCTGTTGTCATCGCTGCTGGTCGGCGAACCCGTCGGACTGCGCCGTTGGTTAACCACGCTAAGTGGGTTTACCGGAGTCCTGATCGCGGTAGGTTTTGAAGGCCACCTGGTGAATATTGCAACAGCATTTGCTTTCCTGGCCGCTCTGACCTATGCCCTTAACAGCATAATGGCTCGCTACATCAGTTCTCGGGATAACCCCTGGACCGTCACTTTCTACTTCAGTGTGACTCACTTCGCCGGTGGATTGCTCTCATACCTCATGCTTAGTCTTTTCCCGATCTCACCTCAAACAGGGCATCCCTCTTTTGATTTTCTTTTCCGGGAGTGGCAGTGGTCCAGCCCTGTTGACGTGGCCATCATGGCCTCTTTGGGGTTGGTTGCCACTGCCGGCTTTTATTGCCTCAATAAAGCCTATCTGATGGCGCGTGCTGCAACCGTCGCCCCTTTTGAATACAGCTATGTCATCTGGGCCGTCCTGTTTGGTTACCTGTTCTGGGAGGAAATCCCTGCCGCCGCTACCGTCCTTGGGCTTTTGATCATGATTGGAAGCAATCTTTTCGCCCTGCGCAGCGAGATCATCAAAATCCGCACAACAGATTAACGTTATCGTGCCGGTGAATACTGCTGCTGGACAACAGGTGTTCTAACCATAGCAATCCCAGCCCTTGCACGCTCAAGGCCAAATAGCACTGGGCAACACACGGGCGCTACACCCGACACATTGCGCGTGATATCTGGCTGTACAAAGCGCTACTGATGCGAGATACCGGTTTTGCCATCGCGCAGCACATACTTTTGTACTTTTCCCGTCGCGGTTTTAGGCAATTCATCCACAAACGTGACCCACTGAGGGACCTTAAAGTGCGCCAGTCTTTCTCGGATATGAAGTTTTATTTCGTCCGACGTTACTTTCGCATTTGCCTTTTTAACCACAAAGGCATGGGGGGACTCTCCCCATTTTTCATGTGGCATCCCCACTACCGCGACCTCCTGCACTGAAGGATGCGTCAGCAGGCAACCCTCCAGTTCGACCGAGGAGATGTTTTCACCACCGCTGATGATGACATCTTTGAATCGGTCCCGAATTTCTACAAACCCATCGGTGTTTACGACCGCAGCATCTCCGGTATAAAACCAATTGTTCTTGATGGCCGCATCCGTTGCTTCGGGATCATTGTAGTACCCAGCCATGACGACATTCCCCCGGACCGTGATCTCCCCCAGGGTTTGACCATCATGGGGAACTTCCGTGCCATCCTCACACACCACGCGCACCTCACCAGAACTAACCAGCTCCACACCCTGACAGGCCTTGATCTTCGATCGCTGTGTGATTGAGAGGTCTTGGTGCTCGGGAAGGGGTTCACAGAATGTGATCAGCGGCGCCGTCTCGGTAAGCCCATACACATGGGTTAACTCCCAGCCAAGCTCCTTTTCCACGAACTCAATAGTTGCTGCTGCGGGGGGCGCTCCAGCAGTAAAAAGCCGAACACCGCGCGGCGCGTCTTTCCTCGCCTCCTCAGGGGCGTTTGCAATACTGATCAGCACCGTCGGCGCCGCGCAGAACATGGTAATGCGCTCTTGCTTGATTAACTGATATATAACCGTTGGTTCGACTTTTCTAAGGCAGACATGGGCCATACCACGCGCGGTGTTGATCCAGGTGAACGTCCAACCGTTGGCATGAAACATGGGTAATGTCCACAAATATCGATCACCAGGCGTAAGGTGATGATGTGCCAAGGTACCCATCACATTCATGTAGGCATTACGATGAGTAATCATCACTCCTTTAGGTCGAGCAGTGGTGCCGCTGGTGTAATTGATTGTGATGAGATCAGACTCACTGATCTCGACGGCTTCAAAAGCAGGCCCATGGGAATCGAGGGTTGATTCGTATTCGATCCAACCCTGAGAACGGCCCTCCAGGACCACAAAAGTCTCAACCGACTTGAGATTGGCTCGAATCTGATCGACCAGCGCTGTGTACTCTGGGTCCACGCAGAGAACCTTGGCCCCACAATGGTTAATGATGTACTCGAAATCGCTCGGCTGAAGGCGGTAGTTGATTGGCACCAGCACAGCGCCGATCTGGGGGACCGCGTAATAGGCTTCCAGGTGGGTGTGGGTGTTCGGTGCAATATACGCGACGCGATCCCCTTGCCTTACCCCGAGGGCTTGCAGCGCTGACGACCACTGGTCGCACCTTTTCAGAAATGCACCATAAGACAATCTCAGATTGCCATCTACTACTGCCTCACGATCTGAATAAAGCCGCTTGGCCCGTCGAGCAAACTCAATAGGGGTTAATGCAATCTCCACGATACCTCCCGATAA
>PBSU01000072.1 GCA_002726415.1 Acidiferrobacteraceae bacterium
ACGTGCGGCTTGCTGCGCTCGAATTTTTCTTTCGACACTTTCTGATTTCCTCAACAGTGCGTGGTTAACTGGCCTTCTTCATCACCACTTCGGTGACGCTATTGGGGGCTGGAAGATACTGGCTGAACTCCATCGAATAAGTCGCGCGTCCCTGGGACGCTGAGCGTAGTGATGTGGCGTAGCCAAACATCTCGGCTAGCGGTACCTCTGCCCGGACGATCTTTCCGGCAGGCACATCTTCCATCTCTGAGATCATGCCACGGCGTGAGCTGAGATCTCCGGTCACCCCGCCCATGTATTCCTCTGGGGTTACCACCTCTACACGCATAATCGGCTCAAGCAATGTGGGCTTAGCCTTTCTGCTGGCTTCCCGAAATGCCTGGATTGCAGCCGCCTTGAATGCATGCTCCGAAGAATCCACCTCGTGATAAGAGCCATCATACAGGGTGACCTTGACATCGATCACAGGGTAACCCGCGACAATACCGGACTCCATAGCTTCGACCACGCCCTTTTGGACCGCTGGGATGTATTCGCGCGGCACCACACCGCCTTTAATCTGATCTACAAACTCGAATCCATCGCCGCGCTCTTGCGGCTCTACCCTAATGTAGACGTGGCCATACTGGCCACGACCGCCAGTCTGCTTAGCGTATTTATGTTCTTGCTCAACCGAAGCGTTGAGTGTTTCTCGGTAAGCAACCTGTGGCTTACCAATATTGGCGTCCACGCTGAACTCTCGGCGCAAACGATCAATAATAATCTCCAGGTGCAGTTCGCCCATTCCTGAGATGATGGTCTGTCCAGACTCTTCGTCAGTGCGTACGCGGAAGGAGGGGTCCTCCTGCGCCAATTTGCCCAGGGCCACGCCCAGTTTCTCCTGATCGCTCTTGGTCTTAGGCTCAACTGCCTGAGAGATCACCGGCTCCGGAAATTCCATGCGTTCGAGGGTGATCACATCACTGAGCGCGCACAACGTATCACCGGTAGTGATGGTCTTCAATCCGACCGCTGCCGCAATATCACCAGCCCGGACTTCTTTAATTTCTTCACGCGAATTGGAGTGCATCTGCAAAATCCGGCCAATCCGCTCCTTCTTGCCTTTAACCGGGTTATAGATGCTGTCACCCGAGTTGACCACACCTGAGTAAACTCGAAAGAAAACCAGTTGCCCGACGAATGGGTCGGTCATGATTTTGAAGCCCAGTGCCGCGAAAGGTGCGTCATCGGAGGCCGGTCGCTCCTGCTCTGTCTTCTCGTCTTCCAGGAGCCCGCTGATCGGGGGCACCTCGGTCGGGTTGGGCATGAAGTCGATAACCGCATCGAGCATCGCCTGGACACCTTTGTTCTTGAACGCTGAGCCACAGGTGGCCAGGACTACCTCGTTCGCAATAGTTCGTTTGCGTAATGCCTTTTTAATCTCTGCTGCCGACAGTTCACCATCCTCGAGGTATTTCTCCATCAACTCTTCACTGGCCTCGGCAGCGGCTTCCAGCATCTGCTCGCGCAGGGCCGTACAGCGCCCAAGCAGTTCATCCGGAATATCACGCTCTTCGAATTTAGCGCCGCGGGTCTCCTCATCCCAGTAGATGGCCTTCATCTTAATCAGGTCGACTACACCCTGGAATTTTTCTTCCGCGCCGATCGGCACCTGAATCGGAATCACATTTGAGCCCAGGCGGTCCCCAATCTGATCAACCACCCGGAAAAAATCGGCGCCGGTGCGGTCCATCTTATTGATGAACGCCATACGCGGCACACTGTACTTATCTGCCTGGCGCCAGACGGTCTCAGACTGTGGCTCAACCCCACCCACCGCACAGAAGACACCCACAGCCCCATCAAGGACTCGCAGGGAGCGCTCAACTTCGATTGTGAAGTCGACGTGTCCGGGGGTATCAATGATATTAATGCGATGCTCGGCATAGTTTTGATCCATGCCACTCCAGAAACAGGTCGTTGCCGCAGAGGTGATGGTGATACCACGCTCCTGCTCCTGCTCCATCCAGTCCATAACCGCGTTACCCTCATGAACCTCTCCAATCTTATGAGAGATTCCGGTGTAAAAGAGAATTCGCTCCGTCGTGGTCGTTTTGCCCGCATCAATATGGGCCATGATGCCGATATTCCGGTAACGTTCGAGGGGAGTTTTTCGTGCCACTGTCGGAGATTCCGTATTCGGTGTTATATAGCTTCGCGATTGACCTAGAAGCGGAAGTGAGAAAAGGCTTTGTTGGCTTCCGCCATCCGGTGAACCTCGTCCTTCTTCTTGGCCGCCCCACCCCGCTTATCCGCAGCGTCCATCAGTTCGCCCGCCAGCCGATCTGTCATAGACTTCTCGTTGCGTTTGCGCGCGGCATCAACGAGCCAGCGCATCGCCAGAGCGTTCCGGCGACTGGGACGAACCTCCACCGGGACCTGATAGGTGGCGCCGCCCACACGACGGCTTTTGACTTCCACCACCGGTCGGATATTTTCCAGTGCCTGGTAGAACACTTCTAAAGGCTCAGATGCGCCACGGCTGTCAATGGTGTCCAGCGCACCGTATAACACCCGCTCAGCGATCGACTTTTTACCATCTTGCATCATGACGTTAATGAACTTGGCAATAGTCTGATCACCGAACTTGGGATCCGGCAGTATTGTCCGTTTCGGGACTTCGCGACGTCTTGGCATCGGTTTTCAGTTCCGCTGTCAGCGAATCGCCGGCGTAAAGCGCAAGCAATTCAGTTTTTCGTGCCGGCATGCCGGCTCCCATCTCTTTAGAGCCCTGTCATCCGCACCCTATAAAAGGACGCAACAGACAGCCCGGCACCGGGGGCACTTGCCGCCGGTACGCGGAGTTACGGTGAGACAGCTTTTTGTCGCTAGCGGCGAGTTGCCACCTTCGCGACTTCTGCGGCGACCTTTATCTGGCAAGGTCGCCTTTATCACCGTGGCCAGTCAGCTATGCCGGCCTGT
The DNA here is from genome assembly GCA_002726415.1 of Acidiferrobacteraceae bacterium. Classification (GTDB taxonomy): domain Bacteria; phylum Pseudomonadota; class Gammaproteobacteria; order Arenicellales; family UBA868; genus UBA868. Next base: position 2,962 of record PBSU01000072.1, read on the forward strand.
TTACGGTTTATCCACCGCTGATTGCCTCTTATGACAATCAGCACAATCCCGTTTGTTAGGGCGCGTTAGGACTTTGGTCGTTTCGCGCCGTATTTCGAGCGGCCCTGTCGTCGCTCGCCCACACCGGACGTATCCAGTGTTCCCCGGACCGTGTGATAGCGCACGCCAGGTAAATCCTTGACCCTGCCACCCCGTATCAATACCACCGAGTGTTCCTGCAGATTGTGGCCTTCCCCCCCGATATAACTGGTCACCTCAAAGCCGTTGGTGAGGCGCACACGCGCCACTTTCCGTAATGCCGAATTAGGCTTTTTCGGCGTGGTCGTGTACACCCGGGTACACACCCCGCGCTTTTGCGGGCAGGCCGCCAGCGCCGGTACGTTGGACTTTTGAGTCTGACGTTTCCGGGGTTTTCTGACCAGTTGATTAATCGTTGGCATCTGATTTCACTTGCTTTAGAGACCGGCCTCGGGCAGCCCTTGACCATGTCCAACAAAGGGCGGCGATTCTAGGCAGAACCCGATTTTTTGTCAACATTTCCGCATATTCACGCGATTTTTGCCCCCAATCCAGGCCCTCAGGCCTGGGCCACCTCGGCCGGTGTCGCATCGTCTTCTTTCTCGGTGGTACCGGCAAAAGTTAATTCCGCGACGTCCGTGTCCTCGCTGACCCGTTCCAGGCGGCGGCGGCGGCGGTCCTCGTGATGCGCCAATCCCGTGCCAGCCGGGATCAATCGTCCCACAATGACGTTCTCCTTAAGACCGCGCAGGTGGTCGACCTTGCCCTGCATCGATGCCTCAGTCAACACGCGTGTGGTCTCCTGGAATGAAGCGGCTGAGATAAATGAGTCGGTACTCAACGATGCTTTGGTGATGCCGAGCAACATCGGGGCGAACGTCGCCGGACCTTTACCCTCGGCCACCAAGGCATCGTTTTCCTCGAATAGCGCAGAGCGCTCTACCTGGTCGCCTATAAGATGACGGCTATCCCCCGGGTCCACAATCCGAACCCGGCGTAGCATTTGGCGGATGATGACTTCGATATGCTTGTCATTGATCTTCACACCCTGTAACCGATAAACCTCTTGAACTTCACTGACGATGTAGTCAGTCAGGTCCACAAGACCTCGCAGTTCGAGAATATCGCTGGCCGATAGCGCGCCCTCTACAATGACATCACCCTTTTCGATATGCTCTCCATCAAAGACGCTGATCGTCCGTCCCTTGGTAATCGCCAACTCGTGAGCCTCACCTGAGTCATCCGTGATGACCAGTCGCACCTTTGTCTTGACCTCCTTGCCGAAGGAAATCACACCGCTGTGAGTTGCCAGGATCGCTGGGTCTTTCGCCTTGCGTGCCTCAAAAAGCTCGGCAACGCGTGGCAGACCGCCGGTAATGTCACGGGTCTTGGAACTCTCCTGTGGAATACGGGCTAATACATCACCCACACCCGCCTGGGCGCCATCGCTCACGACGATGGAGGCACCGGGAGGCATCTGGTACCGCGCGGGGGATTCGCTCCCCGGCAGCACCTTAGCTTTGCCCTTGCCATCTACCAACTCGATTGTAGGCTTGATCTCAGTGCTGGTCCCGCGACGACTCTTTGGATCAATCACAAGGTGCGTGCTGGATCCGGTGAGCTCATCAACCTGCTCTGCAACCGAAACGCCTTCGACCATGTTCTCAAACCGGATCTTACCGGCCACTTCGTTGATGATCGGGTGCGTATGTGGATCCCAGGAAGAGATGACCTGACCACCGGTAACGCCGTCGCCATCATTGACAACCAGTTCGGCTCCGTAGGGGATTCGATACCGTTCCCGGTCAACCCCGTGCTGATCATGGATAACCAACTCACCAGAGCGGGAGACCACGATATTGCACCCATCCTCGCGTTTAACCAACCTGACACGGGTAAAGGTTACCGTACCATCGTTCTTGATCTCGACACGGCTGGATGCGGCGGTTCTCGATGCCGCACCACCGATATGGAAGGTCCGCATGGTCAACTGGGTTCCAGGCTCGCCGATACTCTGAGCCGCCATGACACCCACTGCCTCGCCACGACTCACCACATGGCCTCGGGCCAAGTCCCGTCCGTAGCAGGTGGCGCATATACCATAACGGGTTTCGCAGGTAACCGCCGAGCGCACCTTGACGTGGTTAACGTTGTGCTCCTCAAGTAACAGCACCCCTGCTTCATCAATCACCTCACCTGCATTAACCAACGTGGTATTTTTGTCCACTGGGCTGACCACATCTTCGGCAACAGAGCGCCCCAGAATCCGGTCTCTCAAGGGGATAACCACTTCGCCACCCTGGACGATGGCCTCACGCAGAATACCTTTGGTCGTGCTGCAATCATCCTGGGTAACCACAAGATCCTGGCAGACATCAACGAGCCGGCGAGTAAGATACCCGGAGTTGGCCGTTTTCAGAGCAGTATCCGCGAGACCCTTTCGGGCGCCGTGGGTCGAGATAAAGTACTGCAGCACATTAAGGCCTTCACGGAAATTTGCGGTAATGGGCGTTTCGATAATAGAGCCATCGGGCTTGGCCATCAGGCCCCGCATGCCCGCCAATTGGCGGATCTGGGCATGGCTGCCGCGGGCCCCGGAGTCGGCCATCATATAAATAGAGTTAAAGGACTCCTGTTCTACTGTCTGGCCCTGGGCGTCGGTGACTGACTCCACACTGAGTTCGGACATCATTTCGCCAGCGACCTTATCGCTGGCGTGAGTCCAGATATCAACTACCTTGTTATAACGCTCGCCATCGGTCAATAATCCCTGTCGGTGCTGCGCCTGGATTGCTTTTACCTCGGTTTCAGCGGCATCGAGAGTGCCGGGCTTGCTGTCGGGTACGACCATATCGTCGACCCCGATCGACACTCCAGCCTTGGCTGCCATTGAAAAGCCGGTGTACATAAGATGGTCACAAAAAATAACCGTATCCTTAAGTCCGACCCGCCGGTAGCATTCGTTGATCACACCGGAGATGGCTCGCTTTTTCATGGTCTGGTTGACCAGCTCGAACGGTAATCCCTCTGGCAGAATCTCTGAGAGCAAGGCGCGGCCCGTAGTCGTTTCCAACAGGTCAAAGCTCTCGCACATTTCGCCATCCTCGTCGGCGAGCACCTGCCGGATACGTACCCGGATCTTGGCATGCAGAGAGAGTGCCCCGGCATCGAGCGCACGCCGAACTTCGGCGATATCTGCAAACGCCTTTCCCTCACCCGCTACGTTTACCTTTTCCCGGGTCATGTAATAGAGACCGAGCACGATATCCTGCGAAGGCACAATGATCGGTTCGCCGTTGGACGGCGACAGAACATTGTTGGACGACATCATCAGTGTCCGGGCCTCCAGTTGCGCTTCAACAGAAAGCGGGACGTGGACCGCCATCTGGTCGCCGTCAAAGTCGGCGTTATAGGGCGTACATACCAGAGGATGCAATTGGATCGCTTTGCCTTCTACCAGTACCGGCTCAAAGGCCTGAATGCCGAGCCGATGCAGTGTCGGCGCGCGGTTCAGCAGAACCGGGTGCTCCCGAATAACTTCTTCCAGGATATCCCAGACTTCAGTCTCCTCAGACTCCACCAGCTTCTTGGCCTGCTTAATAGTAGTTGCAAGACCACGCAGTTCCAGTTTGCTGTAGATAAAAGGACGAAACAGTTCCAGCGCCATCTTTTTCGGCAACCCACACTGATGCAACTTAAGCGTCGGCCCGACAACGATCACCGAACGGCCAGAATAATCCACCCGTTTGCCCAACAGGTTCTGGCGGAACCGACCCTGCTTCCCCTTGATCATGTCGGCTAACGACTTCAACTGCCGTCTATTAGGGCCCGTAACCGCCTTACCACGACGACCGTTATCGAGCAAAGCATCAACGGACTCCTGTAGCATCCGTTTCTCGTTGCGTACGATAATATCCGGTGCGTTCAGATCCAGCAGCCGACGTAGGCGGTTATTACGATTGATAACTCTTCGATAAAGATCGTTAAGGTCTGACGTCGCGAACCGCCCTCCTTCCAATGGCACCAACGGTCGAAGATCAGGCGGAAGTACCGGCAACGCCTCCATGATCATCCACTCTGGCTTGTTGCCTGAATGGAGAAAAGCCTCTACCACTTTAAGACGCTTGGTCAGTTTCTTCGTCTTTGTTTCAGAGGTCGACTCGGCAAGGCCCTCGCGCAGTTCCGCTGAGAGCGACTTCAGTTCCAACGCCTTGAGAAGTTCCTTAACTGCCTCCGCGCCCATACCCGCGTCAAAGTCAGCCCCATACATTTCGATAGCTTCGTAATAGGCCTCCTCTGTCATCAACGCGCCGACTTCAAGATCGGTCAGGCCCGGGTCGGTTACCACATAGGCCTCAAAATAGAGTACCCGCTCTATCTCGCGCACCGTCATGTCCAGCAGTACACCCAGACGGGATGGCAACGATTTGAGATACCAGATGTGCGCGACAGGGCTGGCCAGCTCAATATGGCCCATCCGCTCACGGCGCACGGTGGACAAAGTGACTTCCACTCCGCATTTCTCACAAACCACGCCACGGTGCTTGAGACGTTTGTATTTACCGCACAGACACTCATAGTCACTCATGGGGCCAAACAACTTGGCACAGAACAGGCCATCCCGCTCCGGCTTGAAGGTCCGGTAGTTGATGGTCTCGGGCTTTTTCACTTCACCCCATGACCACGAACGGATCTTGTCTGGTGACGCCAGACCGATGCGGATGTTGTCAAATTCCTCATCTACGGAATCATGTCGTGAGAACTGGCTGAAAAGATCTTTCATTGCTTTCCCTCGGGCTTGCTGGATTGGTTACTCTGAACGGACTCGTTAGGCAGGTCGGGACTATCTGTCCTGCCGCCGCTCAATATTGAGACCCAGGGCCCTGATTTCCTTTTCCAAAACGTTAAATGATTCGGGCACAGAGGCTTCCATCCTGTGGTCCCCCCTGACCAGGTTCTCGTACATCTTGGTCCTGCCGCCGACATCGTCAGACTTGACGGTCAGCATCTCCTGTAGCGTGTAAGAAGCCCCGTAGGCTTCGAGCGCCCAGACTTCCATTTCGCCGAACCTTTGGCCCCCAAACTGCGCCTTGCCTCCCAGTGGCTGCTGCGTGATCAAACTGTACGGACCAGTTGAACGTGCATGCATCTTGTCATCAACCAGATGGTTGAGCTTAAGCATATACATGTAGCCCACAGTAACCTCGCGATCAAACGCCTCACCGGTGCGACCGTCCATGAGTGTCGCCTGGCCACTCTGGGGCAGCCCAGCAATCTTCAGCCAGTCCTTGATCTCCCCTTCACTGGCACCGTCAAACACCGGGGTTGCAATCGGTACGCCCCCACGGAGGTTGCCGGCCAATTCCATCACTTCGGTGTCCGAAAGCTCACTGAGGTCTTCATGGTAACGGCCGGTGCCGTAGATCTTGCCCAGCCGCTGGCGGAGCTTCTCCACCTTTGCCTGGGAATCCAGCATTTCACTGATTTGACGCCCCAGATGACTTGCCGCCCAGCCCAGGTGACATTCCAGCACCTGGCCTACGTTCATTCGCGAAGGTACGCCAAGTGGATTGAGCACGATATCTACAGTCGTGCCATCTTCCATGTAGGGCATATCTTCAATAGGTATGATTTTTGAGATCACACCCTTGTTCCCGTGACGACCCGCCATCTTGTCGCCTGGCTGGAGACGCCGTTTTACTGCGACAAAGACCTTGACCATCTTCAGCACGCCGGCCGCGAGATCATCTCCTGCTTCCAGTTTTCTCCGCTTTTCATCGTAAAGGTCGTCAAATCTCTTTGATTGCGCCGTCAGTTGGGTACGGATCTGCTCCAACGTCGTGTTGGCGGCCTCATCACGCAGGCGCACCTCGAACCATTTATCCCGGGGCACTGCTTGCAGGTAATTTCGGGTAACTTTATCGCCGGCTTTAAGCTCGCCAGGACCCCCTTCGGCAACCTTGCCTGTCAGCAGTCGTTCGATACGATCGTAAGTGTCATCCTCGACGATGCTGTACTGATCCTGCAGATCCTTTTTGATGCGATCAAGTTCATCGGCTTCGATAGATAGCGCTCGAGCATCTTTTTCGACACCATCTCGCGTGAACACCTGAACATCAATGACCGTGCCCGACATCCCGGAGGGCATTCGCAAGGAGGTATCCTTGACGTCCGATGCCTTCTCACCAAAAATGGCTCGCAGGAGCTTTTCCTCAGGGGTGAGCTGGGTCTCACCTTTGGGTGTGACCTTGCCGACCAGAATATCCCCCGGGTTAACCTCTGCCCCGATGTACACAATCCCAGATTCGTCCAGGCGGGATAGCGCCGACTCGCTGACATTAGGGATATCCCGTGTCACATCATCCGAGCCAAGCTTAGTATCCCTCGCGGTACAGTTGAGTTCTTCTATATGTATAGAGGTATAGACATCGTCCTGCACCAGTCTTTCTGAGATCAGGATCGAGTCTTCAAAGTTGTAGCCGTTCCATGGCATAAAGGCGACCAGAATATTACGGCCCAAAGCAAGTTCGCCCAGATCTGTGGAGGGGCCGTCGGCAAGCACATCGCCGGCAGCGATCTTGTCACCCACTGAGACCAACGGGCGCTGGTTGATAGTCGTGTTCTGGTTGGAACGGGTGTATTTCACCAGGTTGTAGATATCGACACCGGCATCACCAGACTCCACTTCCTTGTCATTCACCTTGACCACGATGCGGGAAGCGTCGACGGCATTCACTACACCACCCCGTTCGGCTACCACCACCACGCCAGAATCAGAGGCAACCTTGCGCTCGATTCCCGTTCCCACCAGAGGTTTCTCGCTACGCAACGTCGGTACGGCCTGGCGCTGCATGTTAGAACCCATCAGCGCGCGGTTGGCATCATCGTGCTCCAGGAAGGGAATTAGCGCCGCTGCAACAGAAACGATCTGCGAGGGAGCAATATCCATGAACTGGACGCTCTCTGGCGAGGACAACGTGAACTCGTTCTGGTAGCGACACGAGATCAGTTCATCCGCGAGTTCTCCCTTGCTATTCAGTCGCGCGTTCGCCTGCGCGATGACGTACTTGCCTTCTTCAATCGCAGACAGGTACAGCACCTGATCGGTCAGTTTCCCCTCTATCACCTTGCGGTAAGGAGTCTCGAGAAAACCGTACTCATTGGTGCGGGCAAAAACCGCAAGTGAATTGATCAAACCGATATTAGGGCCTTCCGGTGTCTCAATCGGACAGACTCGACCGTAGTGAGTAGGATGCACATCCCGCACCTCAAAGCCGGCACGCTCGCGCGTCAGGCCGCCCGGACCCAGTGCAGAAACCCGCCGTTTATGTGTGACCTCTGACAAAGGATTTGTCTGATCCATAAACTGGGATAACTGGCTAGAGCCAAAGAACTCCTTGATAACCGCCGAAACAGGCTTGGCGTTGATCAGGTCCTGAGGCGTCAGGTTCTCAGATTCCGCCATGGAAAGGCGCTCTTTAACCGCGCGCTCCACACGCACCAGGCCGATCCGAAACTGATTCTCAACCAGTTCACCCACCGAGCGTACCCGTCGATTACCCAGGTTATCGATGTCGTCGGTTTCACCGTTTCCGTTCTTCAGTTCCACCAGGGTACGCATCACATCCACGATGTCGTGCTGGCTGAGAATGCCCGGACCCTCGTCGGTAGGCCGTCCAAGGCGCCGGTTCAGTTTCATCCGGCCAACGGCAGAAAGGTCGTAGCGATCGACGTTGAAGAACAGATTACGGAAAAGTTGTTCGGCCGCGTCTTTGGTGGGCGGCTCACCCGGACGCATCATGCGGTAAATCTCGACCTGCGCCTCTAGCGCCGTGCGGGTGGGATCTGAGCGCAAGGTATCCGAGATATAGGGGCCCCGATCAAGGTCATTGGTATAAATCGTGTCAAAAGATGCCACACCTGCCTCACGCAGTTGTGCCAGCAACTCTTCCGTCAGCTCATCATTGGCTGCGGCCAGCACTTCTCCGGTCTCAGTATCCACCAGATCTTTCGCCAGGATCCGACCCATCAGATAGGAATCGGGTACGTCGAGCGCCTTCATCTGGGTTTTTTCCAACTCCCGGATATGTCTGGCCGTAATACGTTTGTCGGCTTCAATAACCACAGCACCGCTGGGGGTCGTAATAGCGAAATCCAGCTCCTGCCCTCGCAGACGTTCAGCAACGAGATCTATCTGGGCAGACTCGGGCAACAGCGTAATGCGATCAGTCTCAAAGAACAGGCTAAGCGTCTCCTCATTGGAGTAATCCAGCGCCTTAAGGATCACGGTGCCGGGGAGCTTTCGACGGCGATCGATCCGGACAAACAAGAGGTCTTTCTGATCAAACTCAAAATCGAGCCAGGAACCCCGGTAGGGGATAACGCGCGCGTTAAAAAGCAATTTTCCCGAGGAATGAGTCTTGCCTTTATCGTGATCAAAAAAGACACCCGGTGAACGGTGCAGTTGCGAGACAATGACCCGCTCTGTGCCGTTGATCACAAAAGTGCCGTTATCGGTCATCAGGGGCATCTCGCCCATGTAGACCTCCTGCTCCTTGATATCCCGCAGAATCTTACCGCCGCCCGATTCGCTCTTATCAAAGATAATCAGGCGCAAGGTTGCATGCAAAGGGGCGGAATACACCATGCCCCGTTGCTGGCACTCACGCACATCAAATACTGGCGCGCCCAACCGATAACTGACAAAATCTAAAGAAGCCGCACCGCTGTAGCTCTCAATTGGGAAAACCGACTTAAAGGCGGCCTGCAATCCCTGGTCAATTCGCTGCAACGGTTCTACGCCAGCCTGCAGTAATTTGCGGTAGGAGCCCTTTTGAATCTCCAGAAGATTGGGCACCTGGTCAGCCGCTGACCGGGTGCTGAAACTCTTACGAATCCGCTTTTTCTCAGTAAAGGTATAAGCCATGAAGACCTCGTAGCGCGTTAGGATATGAGCGGTCGTGGGGATTGCACGACGGCTGCTTTAAGGAGGGCGCGCGTCGGCCTGCGGTCATCCCGCAGGCCCGCACCCTCAAGACCGGTCAACGCCCGCTGTACCCAGCGGGCATAGCACCGGTGATCACTTAACTTCAACAGATCCGCCGGCTTCTTCGATCTGCTTTTTGATCTCTTCAGCTTCGTCTTTGGTCACTCCTTCCTTTATGGCGGAGGGGGCCGATTCGACCAGATCCTTGGCTTCCTTAAGGCCCAGGCTCGTGATAGCCCGAACTGCCTTGATGACACCAACTTTCTTTTCGCCAAAAGAGCTCAACATCACATCAAACTCGGTTTGTTCTTCTGCAGCAGCGGCATCCGCACCGGCCGCACCAGCCGCTGGGGCGGCAACCGCCACTGCAGCAGCAGCTGACACATCGAACTTCTCTTCCATGTCCTTGATTAACTGGGACAACTCGAGGACAGACATTTCTGCCACTGCATTTAACACTTCTTCGCGATTCATCTGATTCTCCTTAACTTGAGATTTTTCGTGTCTTGAGCGTTCAACCGCGGTTCACGCTGCCTGTTCTTCAGGCCGACTGTCCCGGACAGCCGCCAGCGTGCGCACAAACTTCGAAGGCACCTCATTTAGGGTCTGGACCAGTTTGGTCATGGGCGCCGCCATCGTCCCGACCAGCGTGGCGAGTAATTCGTCACGGCTGGGCAACTTGGCTAGCGCCTGGATGGCTGCAGAGTCGAGCAGGTCACCATTCATGGCACCTACTGTGATCTTCAGGTCATCGTTCTGCTTGGCAAACTTGGATACCACCTTGGCAACTGCTACAGGATCTTCCGAAGAAGAAATCAGCAATGGTCCAGTAAAGTGGTCTGTCAGACACTCAAAATCGGAGCCAGCAACACTGCGCCGGGCAAGCGTGTTTTTCACCACACGCACGTCCACGCCGAGGTTGCGGGCCTCGCCTCTCAGCTCGGTAATCTGTGCGACGGTGAGCCCACGATACTCAGCCAGAACGGCAGCCTGGGCCGCAGACAGAGTCTGCGTCACCTCGCTGACGACGGCCTTTTTCTGATCGATACTAAGGCTCATTTGGCACTACTCCTTGCTGTTTACACCCTGGTGTCCTGACCCTGACGAAATCCTGGATCGGGGGCACCGCCTGCGCAGGCTGGTGATCCACCATTAAGTGCGCCCGGTAGACTTCACCGGTCTCACACCTGCGGTCTTCGACGAACCCGCCGGGCTTTTGCGATCCCACGATCTCAAAGCCAAGCTGGCCCCTCAAATCAAATCTATTTAAGTTGCTACCGAGGCCCGATCGACTTTCACGCCGGGGCCCATCGTTGTAGACAAGGTCAGTCGCTTCAGGTATTGACCTTTAGCGGCTGACGGCTTGGCCCTGTTCAGCGCATCCAGCAGCGCCAAGAGGTTTTCCTTAAGCGCATCCGTTTCGAAAGACGCTTTACCGATGGGGCAGTGAATCACCCCAGCCTTATCGATGCGAAACTGCACCTGTCCCGCCTTGGCATTACTGACGGCTTTGGCCACGTCCTGCGTTACCGTTCCTACCTTGGGGTTAGGCATCAGGCCACGAGGTCCCAGCACCTGTCCCAGCTTCCCCACCACGCGCATCGTAGCGGGCGTGGCAATACAGATGTCGAAATCGATCTGACCCCCTTTGATAGTCTCCGCCAGATCATCCAGGCCAATCACATCAGCTCCGGCATCCCGGGCAGCATCTGCATCGGCACCATCTGCAAACACCGCGACACGCACGGTTTTTCCAGTGCCTTTGGGCAGCACAGTCGCGCCTCTGACATTCTGATCAGATTTTTTTGCATTAACACCAAGATTGATGCTGACGTCGACGGTCTCATCGAATTTTGCCGAGGCGGTTTCCTTAATGACTTTCAGCGCGTCATCAATGGCGTAGTAGTTCTCTGCCGAGAGTCGCTCGGCCGCCTGCCGATATCTTTTCCCATGTGCTCCCATCAGACGCCCTCCGTTTCAATACCCATACTGCGGGCGCTGCCGGCGATAATCTTGACCGCCTGATCCATGTCGTAGGCGCTGAGATCCGGCATCTTCACCTTGGCGATCTCCTCAAGCTCGGTCCGGCCCACTTTGCCCACCTTGTTTTTGTTGGGCTCGCCGCTTCCCTTGTCCAACCCGGCCGCTTTCTTCAGCAGCACTGATGCTGGGGGGGTTTTCTTGATATAGGTAAAGCTCTTATCCGAGTAAACAGTGATGATTACCGGAATGGGCAGGCCGGGCTCCAGGTCCTGGGTATCGGCGTTGAAGGCCTTACAGAACTCCATGATATTCAGGCCATGTTGACCCAGTGCAGGCCCTACGGGTGGACTCGGCTTGGCACTACCTGCCGGCACCTGCAACTTTATATACGCGTCGATCTTCTTCGCCATGACTTACTCCGTCGGGTCCAAACGCCGTGAGGCTCCCCTTTGTTTTAACTGCTTACATTCGTCGCAACCGCGACGAATATCAGGCCTTTTCGACCTGGCTGAAACTCAGTTCGACCGGGGTAGACCGGCCAAATATCGAAACTGAGACCTTCAATTTATTTTTCTCAAAATTGACATCTTCAACCGTACCGCTGAATTCCTTGAATGGCCCATCAATAACCCGGACCACTTCACCCGGCGCAAAGGTGTACTTTGGCCGAGGATGTTCGGCGCCTTCCTGAACCTGCTGCAGGATCGCCTGTGCCTCTTTATCTGAGATTGGGACTGGCTTGGAACCACTGCCACCCACAAAACCGGAAACCTTGGGCACCGATTTCACCAGGTGCCAGGCCTCATCGCTCATTCTCATGTGCACCAGCACATACCCGGGGAAAAACTTACGCTCACTGGTCCGCTTTTGCCCGTTCCTCAGTTCCACAACTTGTTCGGTCGGGACCTCTATCTCGCCAAACTCGTCTTCCATTCCTGCACGACGGATATACTCGCGCAGCGATTCCTGCACGTGTTTTTCAAACCCGGAAAATGCCTGAATCACAAACCATTGCATACCAGTGGCCGATGAAACGCCGCTGGTGTCCTCCCCGATGGGGTCCTGGGTTGTTACAGTATCGGTCATCATGTTTTATCCCAGCCCCAGGGCAAGATCGTAGATCGCCCAGAACGACAAAGCATCCAGCAGCCAAAGGTAGATCCCCACAACAAGTACCATCAGGATCACGATCATGGTCGACTGGGCGGTCTCACGCCGGGTCGGCCAGATTACCTTTCGCACTTCAGTGCGGGTCGCCAGTGCAAATTGCCACGCTGCCCGTCCCGGTTCGGACGTCAGCGCAATCCCCGCCGCAATAATCACCCCCGCCACGACAATCAGAGCCCGGATAAGAGAGGAACCCTCTCCCAGTGTATAAAACAACGCCAGCGCTGCCACAATCACCAGCGCGGCTAATGTCAGTTTGAGCTTATCCGCCACCATCTGCGCGCCCTGATCCGTTCCCTGTTATGGCAGGCCAGGAGGGAATCGAACCCCCAACCTGCGGTTTTGGAGACCGCCGCTCTGCCAATTGAGCTACTGGCCTAACTTTCTTCTGGCCACAAATTGCGGCCAATCTTTTACTACGCCAAGATCTTCGATACCACACCGGCACCGACGGTACGGCCCCCTTCACGAATGGCGAAGCGCAAGCCTTCCTCCATGGCGATCGGGTTAATCAGT
>PBSU01000073.1 GCA_002726415.1 Acidiferrobacteraceae bacterium
TGCATGAGCCCCGTGGGTGCTCGACCTTACGCTCATTGATGCAGCAAAAAACGTGTATGTCGTAATGCGAGTCTGGTGCGCGCTGATCTTCACTCATGGGGCGTACTTATTCCAGCGGGCATAGCAATTGGCTGTTGTTGGGTAATACAGTGAATGCCGCCACCGCCGGGAGCGATAGCATCAATCTGCAACTGGACTACCTCCCGATCAGGGAATAATTGCTCGTAAACGGCTCGGGCACGTTCATCAGCTGGTAGACCATAACACGGCATAATGACCGCGCCGTTGGCCAAATAACTATTTATGTACGAGGCACAGAAACGTTCATCAGATTCACACTGCCAGGCGTCTTCAATAAACACGAGATCCAACGATCGTCCACACGCATCGCTCTGGCCCTGCAAAGCCAAGCGGTTTTCCATCAGAATCTCGTAGCGGGGATGCGCATCATCAAAAGCACTTTCGATCAGTACACGACCCGGCCCGACAAACGCCGCGATACCGTCTACGTGGCCATTAGTCTCGTGTTCGGTAGGGTCACCGGGCAGCCAGATCACCTTGCTGACTCCCAGCATCCGACACAACTCGGCTTCAACCTCGCCTTTAGTCCAGCCCGGATTGCGATTTGGGTTGAGAAAACAGGTTTCAGTCGTGATCAGTGTGCCTTCGCCATCGACTGTAATACCGCCGCCTTCAGCCGTCATGAACGACTGAAACAGTCTCAACCCCAGATGCGAGACCAGCTCCGGCCCAGCCGCAGCATCTGAATCAAAAGGACTGTAATTACCACCCCAGGCATTAAAATCAAAACAGGCACCGGCCAGATCACCTGCATCGTTTACTAGGAAATTTGGGCCGTTATCCCGAAACCAACCGTCGTCAATGGGAATTTCAAGACAGTCGATACCCTCTCCAAGGGCAGCCTCTGCCATAGCCCGGTCCCGTGGATGCACTACCATCGTGACCGGTTCGAAACGGGCAATGGCTCTGGCAACCTGTGCATAATTATCCCGTGTCGCCTCACTATCAAAGCCGCTGCGGCACGGCCATGCCATCCAGCAGCGCTCATGTGGCTGCCATTCGGCCGGCATATAAAACCCAGCCGAGGTCGCATCAGATAAATGAGTACTCATCACCCGGTCATCAGTTGTGTTAGTGCGATGGCGCTACCATCAATCGATACGGGCACACCTATAGCAAGAGCGATCCATAATCGGTGTGTCTGACCACCACGCAAATGCAGTTCAGGCATCTTCAGACGCCACGCCAGCACCTGGCACCCGGTACTCCTCGCGGGGCGGACTGAATACATCCAATACCTGGGCACCATTTGGCCCTGCCCGAAAAGCATGGGCGATATTGGCGGGCGTACGCCAGAAGTCCCCTGCCGCCACCGCTACTTCCTGGCCATCCTGAATACGCACTCCGCTACCTTGCAGAATCACGCCCCATTGCTCCTGTGGGTGCGAATGAAGCGCGCTCTCCCTGCCCGGCTCAAGACACACCACAGACAACATCGCTTGATCGCCCGGGAATATCCGGGTGGTGACACCCGTGGCAAGACTCCGTGCAATGCCCTGGGAGAGGTCGTCCAGATTGAAAAAATGCTCAGTCATGACATAGCCCTTTGATGAACTGGCGGTCAACTTTCGTGACTCATATCGGATCTCATCCCCTGATCAAGCCATTGCCGCAACCACGTGCTCGACCATCTTAGTGGTCGAACAAGAATCGCCCGGATGTTCGTTGAGCGCCTGCTCCACAGCCTGCTCCACCTGTCGGGCCGCGTCGAGACAATGACTGACTCCGTGCCGGCATCCCAGCCAATCCAACATCATGGCACCAGAAAGAATAGCCGCGATTGGGTTGGCCCTACCGGAGCCGGCAATATCCGGGGCACTTCCGTGTGCAGGCTGAAATACCGCGTGGCGATCCCCGATATCGGCCGAGGGCGCATAACCCATACCCCCGACCAACCCTGCCGCCAGGTCAGAGAGAATATCACCGAACATGTTTTCAGTGACAAGCACATCGAAATCCCACGGCCGGCGGATGAAATCCAGGGCGCAGGCATCAACATACAACTGCTCCACATCAACATCGACATTATGCTCAGCCACATCGTCAAATACCTTACGAAAGAAGGCCATGGATGTAAATACGTTCGCTTTATCGACGAGCGTCACTTTTGGACGACCTCTGTTGGTTTTCCTCCTTCGGGCATAGTCAAAAGTAAATTCGAACAATTGCTCAGATTTCTCGCGGGTGATCACCATGGTATCGCGCGCCACCCGATCAGCCAGAACCTCGCCCTTACCGCATGAAGCGAACAAACCTTCTGTACTTTCCCGCACCAGGACAAAATCGATATCATCTGCGCGCCGATCATTAAGAACCCGCAGCCCTCCAAGTCTGGCGGAGACTGGGCGAACCCCTGCATAAAGGTCCAAGCGAAAACGCAGATCAAGCTGGGGCGTGATTTCAGTACCATCATCATAACGCACCTCCGGCAAACCCATCGCCCCCAGGAAAATCGCATCGGCATCTTCAGCTGCCCGCCACGACTCATCTGGCATGGCAACCCCGGTCTCACGATAAACGCCCGCACCCGCCGCATGCGTTCCAAAGTTCAGAGCAACATGGCCCACACGGCTTATAGCCGCCTCAAGCACAGTAAGAGCTGCGGCGGTGACCTCCGTTCCAATCCCATCGCCCGGCAAAACGCAAATCTGAAAATGCGTACCCGACATCTTTAATCCACTCCTCCCTTCACACACTCAGTATAGCGCCAGAGATATTCTGCTGTAGGCTGCTTGCGCTAATCTCGCATCAACATGGTCGCTGAAAAAGAATATACCTGTTACATTTCTACCTTCCCCCCGAGTCGTACTCTGTAGTAACCCACGGATAACCTTTTCCATCAGATGAGCGCGCTATGACAGAACAAAATAGGCGTCCCTCTCGCCGGGCCGGCGCCGGGCGCAAGGCAAGAACTGAAAAGCGTCTTGCCGGTGGCATCGCTCAAGCAATCTGGCCCGGGATGCAAGGCGGCCAGTACCGGCCACTCAGCGATACCGACATGAAGAGAATTCATGACGGTGCGCTGGAGATCTTGGTCACGACAGGCATTGGAGAACCGTTACCCGAACTCCTGGATATTGTGCTACCGCTGGGCTGCTCGATGAATGAATACGGGCGATTATGTTTTCCCAAAGTGATGATTGAAGACATTATCGCGGGTGCCGCACGTGAATACACGGTTTATGCGCGGGGATCACGCCAAGGACAGGGCGACATCTACTGCAATGGCAATCGGGTTTATTTCTCCAATTCGGGCAGCGCCGTCACCACCTTTGATTCCGATAACAAGCGCTATCGTGCTTCAACCATGCTGGATATGTATGACTTCACCCGTCTGGTAGATCGGCTCGACAACATTCACATGTGTGGAGATACCGTTGTTGGCACAGATGTCCCCAATGACTACGAGCACGATATGTCTATGGTGTATGCGCTTCTGGCGGGAACCGAAAAACCCCTCTGCCTGTCATTTCGCTCCCGTGGGAATATCGGACCAGCGATGGAACTCTTTGATTTCGCCTCAGGCGGAGAAGGCGCCTTTCTGAAAAAGCCCTCAGTCATCTTTGGTGGCTGCCCGATTGTCTCACCGCTGCGCTTTGGTCGAGAAAATCTGGAGGTCATGATTGACGCCGCGCGTCTTGGGCTGGTAAGCGACATCGCTGTCGCCCCCCAATCAGGTGCAACAGCTCCGGCGACCCTGGCGGGTACCCTGGCCCAAGTCGTCGCTGAAACATTATCGTGCCTCGCCATCGTCAATCTGATCCGTCCAGGCTGTCCTGTCACTTTTGCGACATGGCCATTTATTACCGACTTGCGCACGGGATCTTTCAGCGGTGGCAGCGGCGAGCAAGCCGTCCTGGCGGCAGCCGCTATCCAGATGGGCAACTATTACGATTTACCGAATAGTGTCGGCGCCGGCATGACCGACGCAAAAATCCCGGATGCCCAATATGGATATGAAAAAGGCCTGACGATTGGTCTGGCGGCGCTTTCGGGGGCAAATCGGGTCTGCGAAGTAGGCGGCATGATGGGCAGCCTTATGGGCTGCAGCTTTGAATCCATGGTGATCGATAACGAGGCAGTCGGCATGATCCAGCGGGTTGTCCGCGGGATAGAAGTCTCCGATGAGACGCTGTCAATTGAGACCATTCACCACTGCGCCGTGGATCCAGGGCACTTTCTGGGAAACCCACAGACCTTAAATGTAATGGAAAGTGAGTATGTCTATCCCGAATTGATGGATCGCTCCCCGAGCGCACAATGGGAGGCCGAGGGCTCACAGGACTTGTTCGAGCGAAGCAAGAAAGTGAGTCGGGAAATTCTCTGTGATCATTACCCCAATTATTTTGGCCGCCAAGCCGACGTGGCGATACGCGAGCGCTTTCCAATCAAAATTTCCAGTGACGACATGCGGCCAGACAACGGCCGCTGGCGTGCCTGACCTATTCGGGCAGTGTCTCCCCTGAGCCGCCCAATTCACTTGGAAAGTCTTTGAACTTGGGCAGGCCGTCTTTCATCGGCATGATAGTGCTTTCGTAGTTGACATGAAGCCCCGGCGCGAACTCCAGACCCTCAATCAAGGAGGGATAAACATCTACCACGCCCAAAGGGCCCACAATGTGATAAAGATGCCCACCGCATTGTTTGCACCAGGCCCGCTGGTTATCCTTTGAACTGGTATAGCTTTCGATCTGGTCGTCGCCCTTCGCAACCGTCATCTTGTCGGACGGCCAGATTGCAAATCCATTCACTGGACTCGCCGACCACGCACGACAATCTTTGCAGTGACAAATCCCCATCCCCGCTGGGTCACCTTCGACCTCAACTGCCACCACCCCGCACATACATTTTGCCGTATAAGTTGACATATCTCGTTCCTCTTTGTGGGCCATTTTTTGGAAACTGGCATCCAGAGATTTGGTTTTCGCTGATCACTCAGTATACCAACCCATCTAATACCACGGCCCAGATGACAACCAGCACCGTCAGAACGCTGAGTCCCCGCATCAGCCAACGCTCCACGGGGCGGCCACCCACTGCCGTCACAAGCAGTGCGCCGCCGGCACACCAGATGCTGTGAAAGACGACCTGCACTATCAAAAACGTAGCGCTAATCAGTACGGCTTGTTGCCCCAGAGACTGAGTGGGGTCCGTGAAATGGGCATAGGCAAAAACCAGCATAGCCCAGGCCTTGGGATTAAGCGGGTGTACCGCCAGACCTGACCAGAAAGTCTCGGGCTGCCTGAGTTCACGCTTGGACATCAAAAAACCCGACATTCGCAACGCCAGCCAGGCCAGATAAGTAACACAGACGACTTTGAGTGCAAGCAGTATTCTCGGATCGGCCGAGAGCAAATGCCATAGGCCCAGCCCTAACAGGATATTGAGTAACAACTTGCCCAACGTAACGCCAGCGACAAAGGGTAGGCTACGCCAGAAGCCAAAATTGGCACCCGAGGTCATCAGCAACATATTCGCCGGACCCGGCGTGCCCACCATAAAAATCACAAACGCCAGAAATGGCGCGAAATCCATCATGGTTTCATATCCTGGCCTGAGGCTATCGGCCAAACGCAGTGGGTTTTTCTGGCAGGGCCAGTGGGCAACATTCTCCGGCAATCGACCGGACTATCATCAATGTAACAGGTTAAGATTTGGGGTCTCGAATCCACCTCATTCTCACTTTAACATTATGGCCAGCGCTTCGCCCTCACGTATCCAGGTCATTGACCGGGCCACCGGACTTCTGGACGCCATTGCACGTTACCGTGAGCCAGTCAGCCTGAAAATATTAATGGCCGAGACTGGCTTGCATGCGAGCACCGCCCACCGGATCCTGGGGTCTTTGATGCAAAACGGCCTGGTAGAAAAAGACAGTGACAATCACTACCGGCTTGGACTCCGACTTGTTCAACTAGGGAGCCGGTTGCACAGCAAACTCGATCTTCGTGCTATCGCTCTGCCTGTGATGGAGCGTTTGCGTGACAGCTTTGACGAAAGCGTCAATCTCAGCATCCGCGAAGGTGATCAAGTGGTCTACATTGAACGTGCCACACCCAATCGGATGATGCATGTGCACCAGGTGGTGGGGAGTCGGGCTCCGCTACATGTCACGGCAGTGGGCAAATTGATGCTCGGCGCCGCGGGAGAAAAGGCTTGCTGCTCTTACGCCGAGCGTACCAACCTGCCCGCCTACACTATAAATACCCTCACTTCGCTTGATCGCCTGCTTAAAGAAACTGCCCGGGCCATTGAAAACGGTTACGCCCTGGATAATGAAGAAGCGGAAACCGGAGTAGGCTGTATCGGGACACTGCTCTACGATGGCACCGGCCAGGTCGCGGCAGGCCTCTCGGTTTCGGCACCGATTGAACGGCGCGATATCAAGTGGGTGGAAGCCTTGGTGCAGGCCGCGGGCACCGTTTCCCAGGCTCTGGGTGCAAAAACAACCAATCCAAAATAAAGCTTTGGGGAAGAACTCAACCGATCTAGTTCTTGCTTAGCAGTACACCCACCCAAGGACTGGCTCAACTACAGGCCGAACCGCTAATTCGGGCCTCATCTCCTCCCGACCGCGGATTCCTCGCCACTGTGCGTGAGCCAATCAGGATCAGATAAATTTCCACATCGTGGTATTCGCGACCGCAATACAGAAACCAAGAGTATCATCAGCAGTTCTGTGGATCTCATGATCCCTCAACCCAACCAAACACCCATAGGAAGCCCTTCGTGAATGGAAGCACCACCCTGCATGGATTGACCATAGAAAATGATCTGCTGAGTCTTATCAACGATGAGGTGTTGCCCGGCACCGGGATCGATGCGGGCACATTCTGGTCAGGATTCTCTGGGATTATTGAAGACCTCACTCCGAAAAACCGGGCACTTCTGACCCGTCGCCAGACACTGGAAACCGCCATTAACGAATGGCATAGAGCTCGGCGGGGCAGGCCCCATGACGCCCAGGCCTATCATGCCTTCCTTTCCGAGATCGGCTATCTCACATCCGATGGACCCGACTTGAAGGTCGCCACAGACAATGTCGATAATGAGATTACAGCGATACCGGGCCCGCAGCTCGTGGTGCCTGTCAACAATGCGCGCTACGCTCTTAACGCCGCAAACGCGCGCTGGGGCTCACTGTACGATGCCCTGTACGGAACCGATGTCATCATTGATGAAGAGGGCGCCCTGAACAGTGGTAAATACAGCCCAGAACGAGGCCAGCGTGTAGTCTCCTATGCCAATGATTTTCTGGACCGGAGCGTCGCCCTCGATGGGATTTCCCACGGCAAGGCCGTCCTGTACTTTGTCGAAAATGGAGAGTTAAAAGCACGATGTCCTGATGGCAGCGCAACCGGGCTTTGTGAACCGGCAAAATTTGCCGGCTACCAGGGTCATGCTGACGCGCCCACAGCGATCCTGCTGTGCAACCATCACTTGCATATCGAAATCGTAATTGACCGTCAACACCCGGTTGGTGCGAAAAGCCCCGCTGGCGTCAGTGATGTGATTCTGGAGTCAGCTATTACCGTAATTCAAGATTGCGAAGATTCGGTTGCCGCGGTCGATGGTGAAGACAAGACAGCGGTATATCGAAACTGGCTCGGCCTCATGCAGGGAACGCTGTCCACAACTGTCAACAAGGCCGGCAACACCTTCGAACGGAGTTTGAACTCAGACCGTCAATACACCGCCCCGGACGATACCCCGTTCTCGCTACCCGGCCGGGCCCTTATGCTGGTGCGTAACGTCGGCCACCTGATGACCAATCCGGCAATTCTGGATCGTGACGGTAACGAAGTCTTTGAAGGCATCATGGATGCTGTGGTGACAGGTCTGATTGCCTTGCACGATATTAATGACGGTGCAGGACGTAATTCACGCAAAGGCGCCATGTACGTGGTCAAACCCAAAATGCATGGACCCGAGGAAACCGCCTTTGCGATAGAGCTCTTCGAGCATACAGAAAGGTTGCTGGGTATGGCGCCCCGGACCATGAAAATCGGAATCATGGATGAAGAACGGCGCACTACCGTCAACCTCAAAGAATGCATCAGGGCAGCAGCTGATCGGGTGATCTTCATTAATACCGGTTTTCTTGATCGGACCGGTGATGAAATCCATACCTCGATGGAGGCCGGGCCGATGATCCGCAAGGCCGACATGAAAGCCCAGCCGTGGATTCAGGCCTATGAAGACTGGAACGTCGATGTAGGGCTTGATTGCGGCCTACCCGGTCATGCCCAGATCGGTAAGGGGATGTGGGCTATGCCGGACGAGATGGCAGCTATGATGCAAGCCAAAGGAGGCCATCCGCGCGCCGGTGCCAACACTGCGTGGGTGCCCTCACCAACCGCGGCAACGCTGCACGTTATGCATTATCACGAGACTGATGTTCTGGCCCTTCAGGCTGAACTGGCGACGAGGCCGCATGCCAACCTGAATGACATCCTGACTATTCCGGTAAGTGAGGATCCGAACTGGTCAGACGAGGAGATTCAGGAAGAAATCGACAATAACTGTCAGGGCATACTGGGCTATGTGGTGCGGTGGATAGATCAGGGTGTCGGCTGCTCTAAGGTTCCAGATATTCGCGATATCGGGCTAATGGAAGATCGTGCAACCCTGCGGATCTCAAGCCAACACATCGCCAACTGGCTTCATCATGGGATTGTCACCCAAGAGCAGGTTATGGATTCGCTGAAACGCATGGCGGAAGTGGTTGACCACCAGAATACTGGCGATACTGCCTATCAGCCGATAGCACCGAGTTGTGACGGGATCGCCTTTAAGGCAGCCTGCGATCTGATTTTCGATGGTCGCGAGGTGTGCAACGGCTACACCGAACCACCTTTGCACCGAAGGCGTATTGAAAGAAAACGTTCGGGCTGAGCATTATTCCTCGACAAAAAACTTTCGTGTCTTAGCTCAGAATAGTCGAGATATGATACGTGCGAGCATCGTGGCACCCACCGCCAACAAAACAAAAGCGATAAACCGCTTGAGCGTTTCACGCGATAGCCGGTGAGCCAGTCGGGCGCCGAAGATGACGCCAATGACCAGCATCGCAGATATTCCAAGGGCAAGTGCGAAATCAACCTGGCCAAAGATCAGGTTGCCTCCGGTGGCCAGGAGCGCGATAGGAATCTGGATGATCTGACTCAGGCCGACCGCTGCTAATGCGGGAACCTTCAGCCAGATCAGCAATGGCACTAGAACCAGTGGCCCGCCTGTCCCGGTTATGGCTGAGATAAATCCGGTAAACACCCCGATCCCCAAAAGCACTGCTGGTGCTAGAGAGTCGCTTGCGTGGGCATTCTGAGATTCCGGACGCAACGCCTGCGCCCCAGTTAACAGCACCAACAATCCAATAGCGCTTTCAAGAATGACCCCGGGTGTTAGCCAACCTGTCATGGCGCCGGCATACGCTCCCGGCATTCCGCCGAGGCATAACCAAAACCCCAAGCGCCACTGAATGGAGCCGCGCCGGACATACTCGAACGCCCCCACCGTACCGCTGAATAGGTAGGAAAACATGGCAATGGCAATCGCTGAATGGATGCTCACACCGAGGACATAAACCAGCAAAGGCACCAACAACACGCCGCCAATCCCAATCGCACCGATCATCACGCCAACAGTGATCGCAACTCCGCCTGAAAAAGCGATAGTCCCCACACTCAGCATGAAATCCCCTTCCCCTCATCGTCGGTCACATCAATTTAAACCCGTGATCAGTTCACCCAACTTGTAGTCTGAATCTGCGCAAGTTCGAGTCATTATAGTGAGGTCATCGAGCACCCTTCAACGATGGGCCCAAAAATGAAATCAGACAAAGACAGGAACTGCCACAGGTTTAGAAGCTTCTAACACCAGAGCATATTTGAGTTAAGACGGGGTATTTTCCCCCGGCGCGAGGGTATCGTATATGGTTGCACCATCTTCAGCAGAATCGCCGGACTCCTGGCGCATTGGCATATCAGCAAGTTGGCCAACTGTGATCGGCCGGATGGGTGGCCGGATGCGGTAGTGTCCAATCTCAGCAACCGGCATGCCATGCACCTCGGCCATCAACTGGCTGACAGTAGCAGCACACTTGCGACCCATGCACGGACCCATGCCACAACGGGTAAAAGCCTTTCCCTGATTGGGACCCATACAACCACGCGCTGCAACCTGGCGAATCTCGCCCGCCGTGACTTCCTCACAACGGCAA
>PBSU01000074.1 GCA_002726415.1 Acidiferrobacteraceae bacterium
CTCGCTAATGGCTTTTCAGGTCACGGCATCATGCATGCCCCTGCAGTGGGTCGGGGCCTGGCCGAACTCATTGTCCAGGGTCGTTATGCCAGTATTGATCTTGATTGTTTCGGCTATGAGCGCATTCGGGCAGGCCGGCCCTACCGGGAACAAGGCATCATCTGATAACCCAAAGATGGATTCTGCTGCCAGCGTTGCCGATACGCGCATTGCCGCAAGTTTGGCCATATCTTGTCAGCGTCACCGCGATGTTACGGCATCTTGATATATTGCTGGAAAAGACAACAACCCAGAATAAGGAAAGACAGTTATGGGACCATTGAAAGGTTACCGTGTGGTTGAGATGGCGGGTCTGGGGCCTGTGCCATTTTGTGCCATGCTGCTTGCGGACATGGGTGCAGATGTCGTTCGTATCGATCGCGAAGGGGGTAATAATCCGCTGGGACTTAAGGTAGACATCCTGAACCGCGGCCGGCGGTCGGTGGCGCTTGACCTTAAATCCTCAGAAGGCATGACCACATGCCTGGGTCTGATTACAAAGGCAGATGCACTTATCGAAGGTTTTCGCCCAGGTGTGATGGAGCGTTTGGGTCTGGGTCCAGATGAATGTCAATCTCGCAACCCGCGTCTGGTGTATGGCCGTATGACAGGCTGGGGGCAGGAGGGCCCATTGGCTCACGCTGCCGGGCATGATATCAATTACATTGCATTAACCGGCGCATTGCATGCCATCGGCACTGACGAAGCGGTAACACCACCGCTCAATCTTGTGGGAGATTTCGGCGGAGGTGCTCTATATCTGGCATTCGGCGTAGTCTGCGCCTTGCTTGAGGCGCGCGCTTCCGGACAGGGTCAGGTGGTTGATACGGCGATGATAGATGGTGCGGCTCATCTTATGACGATGATGTATGGGCTTAAACATAACAACCAATGGAATGACGAGCGACGGAATAATCTGCTTGATGGCGGCGCACACTTTTATGGCGCTTTCGAATGCGCTGATGGAAAGTGGGTAGCCATCGGCTCAATTGAGCCTCAGTTTTATCAACTGCTGCTCGAGAGCACCGGGATTGAGGTTGACTCAGACGGTGCTACGCAGGATTCTCAGGACTGGCCCCAGATGCGACAGCGCCTGCAGGAGATTTTTCGCGCTCAGCCAAGGGCGCACTGGTGTGAGATCATGGAAGGTACCGATATTTGCTTCGCGCCGGTGCTTAGCATGACCGAGGCGCCGACGCATCCACACAACCAGGCCCGGGATGTCTTTGTAACCGAGTTCGGCGTAGTGCAACCGGCACCGACGCCGCGGTTTTCACGCACCCCTGGCGCGATTAACAAGCCCCCACCTATGGCGGGTGAACATACGTTAGAGGTTCTCAAGGAGTGGGGCCTTAAATAAATGCAGCAAATGGTGTCGAAGTATCTATGTTGCACTGCACAATAAACTCTGGTATAGACCATCAACACAAACCAATTGCCGCGGTTATTTCATGAAATAGGCGGCAGCATTAACATCAAAGGAGTCTTTCATGGTGTCTCTCAAAGGTAAACGGGCCATTATCTCTGGTGGTAGTCGTGGGATTGGCCTGGCGATCGCTAAGCGCCTTGCATCGGAAGGAGCAAGTATTGCCATACTCGCCAAAACTGCTGATCCACATCCCAAACTGCCCGGTACCATTTATACAGCGGCAGAGGAGATCGAGGAGGCGGGGGGAAAAGCATTGCCAATCCTCACCGACGTACGCAACGACGATGAGGTTAAAGCAGCCGTCAGTCAGACTGTGGAGGCGTTTGGTGGTCTTGATATCTGTATCAATAATGCCAGCGCTATTTCCCTGACGAAGACGGGAAAGACCGAGATGAAACGATTTGATCTCATGTTTGCCGTTAACGTCCGTGGCACGTTTATGCTGTCGAAAGAGTGCCTGCCTCACCTGGCCCAGGGGGACAACCCGCACATCCTCAATCTTTCGCCACCACTGGATATGCAGACCAAGTGGTTTGCCCCTTCGGTGGCATATACCATGTCGAAGTTCGGTATGAGCCAGTGCGTATTGGGAATGGCGGGCGAGTTCAAGTCTAAAGGAATTGCCGTTAACGCCCTGTGGCCACACTCTGTGATTGCAACAGCCGCGATCAGTAACGTCGTGGCGGGGAATATTGCTTTTCCTCATTGCCGCAAGCCCGATATCATGGCGGATGCGGCAGCAGTGATTCTTTCCAAAGACGCGCGAGAGTTTACCGGCCAGTTCTGTATCGACGATGTGCTGTTATCCAGTGAAGGGGTTACGGATTTCAGTGCCTACCGGGTAGACCCGGCCAAGCCGTTGTGGAGTGATTTCTTTGTACCTGACGATACACCCGAAGTTGAGCCTCTTGTGATGATGATGAACCCGGGTGCTTAGTGGGGCGAGATCACTGCCAGCCTAAGAATGCAGAGCGCTGGTGAACAGTTTTTATCGGCGAATCATTCATGAAGTGTGGTGGACTCGGGCGCATTGTGTATCTGAAGAGATAACATGTCTTTTCTGATCAGAAATGCCATCGTGGTAACTGTCGATCCCGACAGTCGCGTTATTGAGGATGGCGCTGTCTTTATCGAAGGCGATCGCATCGTGGATGTGGGTCCGACCGATTTTCTGACCGGGCGATACCCGACCGCAGAGGTCGTCATAGATGGACAAGGCAGGGCTCTACTACCCGGCTTTGTCAGTGCACACAATCACGTGGGCTATGCGGTCTTTCGTGGTCGTGCTGAGGATATTGGCTACGCACCCACGCACCGGCTGTATCTACCGATGAGTGGCGTGATCACTGATGACGAACGGCAGGTCATTGGCGCTCTGGCGGTAACCGAATTGCTCCGAGGGGGCGTCACGACCATTCTCGAAATGGAAGAGGATGCCGAACTCTTTGCGCCTTTCATCGAGAAATGCGGCATACGGGCGCTCATGGGTGTCATGGTGAATGACGTTAATCTCGAGGCGCTTGCGAGTGGGCAGACTGTCTTTGATGAAGCGGTTCGTGCAACTCAACTGGAGCAGGCGTCGGGGTTGGCCAGCCGCTGGCATGGCCGTGCCAACGGGCGGATTCAAGCCGTAATGGCGGCAACAGGTCTTTCGACTTCTTCGCCACAGTTGCTACAGGGTCTACGCGACGTCGCCGATGATATGCGCATTCCGATTTCTATCCACCTTGGGTTCGGCGAACGTGAGCTTGTCCAGAATATTCATGGTATGGCGCAGTTTGATTATGCTGCGGCTCACGGTATGTTGGGCTCGGATGTCGTCGCCGTGCATTGCTTTGAGGTCGACGATACGGAGATCGAGATCCTCGCACAGTCCGGTACGCACCTTGCCCATTGCCCACACATGAACCAGTTCCGTGGTGAGGTAGCACCGATTCAGGCAATGCGGGCCAAGGGTATGCACGTCGGCCTGGGGATTGATAATTATTTTTCGGATTACTTTGAGGTGTTGCGATCATGCCTGGCGAGTGCCCGTATTCACGCACATGATCCACAGGTACTGTGTGCACCCGAAGCGTTGGCGCTGGGGACTATTCATGCGGCACGCGTGTTGGGATTAGACAAAGAGATCGGTTCGATTGAGGTCGGAAAAAAGGCCGACCTGCAGATGGTAAACATGCACCGTCTTGGGCTTACCCCGGTCAATGACCCTGTGGCAACCCTGGTCTATCATGGGCACGCAAAGGATGTAGAGATGGTTATGGTCAACGGCAAGATCGTTGTGGCTGATGGCTCAGTGCAAACGGCTGATGAGCGGGATCTGCTCAACCGGGCGGGCATTGCGGCAAATGCGGCCTGGAAACGTTTTGCCGAGCGTTATGGTGCATTTGTCGCGCCGGCACCGACCTGATCTGAATCGCAGACCGTGCTGGCGTTCAACTCGCGGTTTCTATTGTCACGTCAGTATCGAAATCACCGGTGATGCCGTCACCGTGCATCAGCCAGTTGGGGCACTCGCGCTGAAAGGTTTCCAGCATCTGCTCGATCGGTGGTTCGGCGTACTCACCCCGATCATTCAGGTACTCCATGTGACGACGGCCCTCTAGATCAAGCGGGTGATAGATTGAGTCTTCGCGACCATTGAAGTCCAGGGGCCGAAGACGGAACTTGTGGCACAACTCGAGGTTGAACGCCGGGGTCGCTTTTACCCACTGATCCTCCAGGTAGATGGATGTGTAGCCGTGCCAGTGGAACACGTCAGTCTGCATCAGTTCGCGCATCTTTCGGGTAGAGAGGTGATTGCGCACATCTGCGTAGCCCAGGCGGGCCGGGATGCCGATGGCACGACAGCAGGCCGCCAGCAGGATGGCTTTAGAAACACACCAGCCATGACCGAGTTCCAGATTGCGCCTTGCGCTCAGACCAGCGATGGAGATATCCGCATCGTAGGGGTTGTAGCGCACCTGGTCACGTACAGCATAGTAAAGGAGCACGGCTTGTTCCATGGGGCGCGTTTCGGCCTGGATTGCCTGCCGGGTAAACCGCACTACGGCGTCATCCTGGCTTTGCACGGTTGGTCCGGGTTGTAGAAAAGGAGTCAGGTGTTCACTCATCTGTCGAATCGGTTTTGGCTTGACGATATGTCTGTGCGTGGATTGGGGTTGCGGGCTCGCCTGGGATTTTACGACCCAATATCAATCTGTGGGTAACTTGAGTTGTCTGATAACGGCATCGGCCAGTTCCCGCGCTGCCAGTGACAGGGTATCGATGCTTCGTGTGACCACATACAGCGTCGATGTTAACCGCTGCGTAATTGGCTGTGAAGTCACTCCGCCCAGTGCGACCATAGTCCTCGCGGTATAGGGGTCGACAATCGCAGGTTTCCCTGTTGTTCGTCCCAAAGAGGCCACCGCAATATTCGAAAAAGCAGACAAACTGGCCTGAGGCCAGGATAGCAGTTTTAGCCAGTTGTCCTCGGCAGACTGCAGCCGGGCAGTGTCATAGGCGACACAGTCAATTGCTTGTAATGCCTTGAGGTCAACCGGCTTGACTGTTTTTGCAAGTATGTGATCTTGGGGGAGCAGGCACACGTATTTCACTTTCTTCTGGTAGAGCACGTGTACTGATTCAGGTTTGCGGTAGACATTCACGACTGCAATATCCAGTTGCCCCATGGAAACCGCATCTACCAGGCCTGGTGAGTTGTTAACCCGCAGTGATATTTTCAGATCAGGTTTATCCCTATGGATGTCGGCGATGGCATGCGGGGTAACCTGGTAGACAAGAACGGGGGTAACCCCAATTTGAACTTCGCCATGAATACTGTTTCGGATCGCGCTGGCGGTCTCTTTGAGTCGGTCAGTACCGGTGAACAGATTTTCCACGGCATCGCCAAAACGCCTGCCCTCAACAGTTGATGCTATGCCCCGCCCGCTACGCACAAAAAGAGCAAAACCAACAGATTTCTCCAGGTCCTTTATCAGTCGGGTGACATTCGGCTGGGAAATGGACAGAGCCCGCGCAGCGCTGGTGATAGCGCCCGTGCGCAAGGTGGCACGAAACGCTTCGAGTTGTTTTAGATTCATAACTGTTTGAATATATATCAAAATTAAATGTTTCACATAAAAAAAGATATTTGTTTAATGAATGAAACTAACCGATACTGGCCTTGTTAAGTCAGAATCCACAACCCGCAACCCACGACCCACAGTCCCAGGCACATTTATGGCCCGTATTGCCTACCTCAATAGTTTCCCGGCGCCCAATGCATTGGATATCTTCGCGCGCCATCCTGAGCACGAGATCATCCGCATCGATGGTGATGATCCGGTCGAACGCAACTTCGAGATACTGACACGGGCCCATGCCTATCAGTGTGTGGGTGCGCGCGATGAAGTGCCTGAAGCGCTTCGGGTTGGAGCAGAGTTTCTGGCTAGAGCACCCGAACTGCTGGTGGTGTCCGCAAGTGGCTCGGGGGTCGATGTTTTTGACCTGCCAGCGTGCACAGCGGCTGGGGTGCTTGCAGTAAACCAGGCTGGCGCCAATGCCCAATCGGTTGCTGAGCATGCGCTCACCATGATGATCACGTTGCAAAGGCACATCGGGATGGCGGATCGCGCTTTGCGTGCAGGTTGGGCGGGATCACGCCTGGAGTTTATGGGCGCCGATCTTGGGGGCAAGACTATCGGTATTGTCGGCATCGGCAATATCGGAACCAAGCTCTCCCATATCTGTGGCGCCGGGTTTGGTTGTAAGGTGCTTGCCACAGACCCCTATGTTGAGGCTCAACAGATCGAGCGCCGGGGTGCACAGGCTGTTGAATTCGATCATCTACTCACGCATGCAGACCTGGTGTCGGTGCATACCCCTTTGACGCCACAGACCAGGAATCTTTTTGATACCAATGCCTTTTCAAGGATGAAAGCGGGTGCGATATTTATCAATGCTGCCCGGGGGTCTATCCACGATGAGGATGCGTTAGCAGATGCCCTGGCGTCTGGGCACCTGGCAGGTGCAGGCCTTGATGTATGGGATAGTGAACCGCCTGCAAAAAGCCATAGGTTGCTGCAGATGCCCAATGTGGTTGCGACACCTCACGTCGCGGGCTGCACATCGGACAGTCTGGAGAACATGGCTGAGCATGCTGCAACACAGTTGTTGCAGATATTTGCAGGTAAGGCAGCCCCGCGGCCGGTAAACCCTGAAGTATTACCGCTATTTAAAAAGCGCTTTGTAGAGATTTTCAGGGAATCGGGTCGGTCATAACGTAGATTTTCCCCAGTGAGTTAGCTCCTTGATGATTAAGCTGATCTTTTCACCCACGTTGGTTGCGAAGTTACCGCCGGCGTTGTTTTAAGCATCCTCGGTTTGTGATGACTGCGTTCTTCAACGTTGACGATTGCCGTGAGCAAGCACGTCGGCGAATGCCGCGCATGATTTTCGACGCCCTTGATGGCGCAACGGGCAACGAAACTGCAAGCAGGCGAAACAGGGCTGCATTTGAGGATGTGTGTCTTCAGGGAAGGGTGCTGGTCAATGTAGAGAGTCGGACCCTAAAAAATGTGTTTCTGGGTCATGAATGGCAGGTACCATTTGGGATTGCCCCTATGGGTATGTGCGATCTTTTCTGGCCAGGGTCCGATCAGGCAATGGCGCACGCCGCACGTGAGCTTGGATTCCCCC
This sequence comes from Acidiferrobacteraceae bacterium, assembly GCA_002726415.1. GTDB lineage: Bacteria > Pseudomonadota > Gammaproteobacteria > Arenicellales > UBA868 > UBA868. The sequence continues at coordinate 7,151 of PBSU01000074.1, forward strand.
TGGGGGTATCGACCATGTCCTCAACGACGCTTGAGCAGCTCTTCGATCTCGCTGGTGGCAACGCCTGGTTTCAGTTATACGCCGGGGAGTCAGATGAACTCACGCATAAGCTGGTAGAGCGTGCTGCCCGTGCAGGCTACGAAACCTTGATACTGACGGCCGATGTGCCGGCCCTGGCACCGCGCCAGCGAGATCAGCGTAACGGCTTTAAAGTCCCTTTTCGAATTGGCCCCAGGCAGTTTATCGATTTTGCCTGCCACCCGAGATGGGCCTTTTCTACGCTTAAAAATGGTAAACCCCAGCCGCGCAATGTCGGCACATCGACGATCAGCGATACAGCACCAAAAAAGCAGGCCCAGTTTCGCCGTGAGTCCGGCCGGGGACGTTTTGACTGGCATTTTTTGTCCGAACTACGGGCGATCTGGCCACATAAACTCGTGCTGAAAGGCGTGATGTGTGCACCGGATGCCCAGAAGGCAGCTGATGCCGGTGTCGATGCAATCTATGTTTCCAACCATGGGGGACGGCAACTGGATAGTGCACCAGCCGCTATTGAGATGTTGCCGCTGGTTCGAGAAGCCCTGGGTTCAGAGTTTCCCATCGTGTTCGACAGTGGTGTGCGCAGCGGTGAGGATATAGCCCGCACCCTTGCCAGTGGCGCAGATTTTGCCCTGTTGGGACGACCTTTTCTGTATGCCATGGGGGCAGGCGGTTCAGTGGGCCTTGCGCAATTGCTGAAACTATTGACGAACGATTTAAGCACAGTGATGGCGCAGCTGGGGTGTATCAATCCGGTGCAGTTGAATGATGCCGTGCGCGTCTCAGTGAGGCGATAAGGTTTTCTTTGCAATGGGTTTGAAAGGCAAAAATATGAATGAGATTGAACACATCCGCGGCGGTGCCTTGCTTGCCCGCGCTTTGCACGAGAAAGGTATTACCCAGGTTTTTACCTTGAGCGGGGGGTTTTGTAATCCAGCGCTGGAGGGTCTGGCGCAGTGCGGCATCAGCGTGATCAACTGTCCGCATGAGCAGATCGCCGGCCATCTGGCAGATGGTTATACCCGCATTACCCGCAAACCGACCGTCTGCCTCGTAGGGCCAGAGGGTTTTGCCAATGCAGTGCCAGCCATGATGGAGGCCTGGGGTGAGCGGACCCCCGTGATCTTTGTCACAGGGTCCAGTACGCTCAAGCGCCAGGGTAGTGGCGGCTTCAAAGAGATTGATGACGTAGCGATTGCCGCGCCACTGACCAAGTACAGTGCCAGCATCACTGATGGGAGCCGGATTCGAGAGTTTGTTGACCGCGCCTATAAGACAGCGCTCAGTGGTTATCCCGGCCCGGTGCATCTCAGTGTGCCGGTAGACATTATGTTCTCGTCTTTTCCCGCTGATGCACAGTTGGATGAAAGGCCTTATGCGCACGATCCAAACCCACCGCCGCGAGCCTGGCCCTGCCCAGAAGATCTGGATGCAGTAGTGAATCTGCTGCGCGAGAGCGAACATCCGGTGCTGATCGGTGGCCATGGGGTCTGGTGGTCTGGAGCCGAGACAAAGCTTGAACAGGCCGGGATCTCACTGGGAATCCCGGTGTTTAATATTCCCTATCACCAGAAACTGCTGTGCGAGACCAGTAAGGCCTACATGGGCCTTGCCGACGTGCATCAGTATGGCCCGGCCAAAACAGCACTGGCAGAAGCCGATGTCGTCGTCATGATCGGCGGGCGTCTGGATAATCAGATGAATTTCGGTAATCCACCGCTGTTCCCCCGGTCGTGTAAGCTCATATGCGTTAACGGTTCTGCTGAAGAAACCGAACTTAATCGAGCCGCAGACAAAGTGTTGCTGAGCGATCCCGGTGCATTCCTGGATGCGCTTAATGATCTTAAAGCCAGTGGTTGCTGGCAGTGCAACGACGATTGGATAGAGGCACAACGTGCCCGTCGCGGCGAATGGGTGGTCCAGACTCTGGCGGGTATGGATTCCGATACGACGTCGGGGCAGGGCGCACACCCATTGCAGCTGGCGCTGGATGTCCAGAGCGCCATGGATGCTGATGACTGGCTGGTGATTGATGGGGGCAACACCCATTTCTGGTCTGAGATCGCGGTTAATATCGCCGGGTGGCAGGGTCAGAAGTTGGGCGGTATCCTGCACCCCGGGGCATTCAGTATGCTTGGTGTGGGCGTGCCTTTTGCCGTTGCTGCCAAACTGACCCACCCCAATGCCCACGCCGTGGTTATCAGTGGCGACGGGGCTTTTCTCTCCGGTGGGCTGAGCATTGAGGCTGCCTTTCAGGAGAATGTGCCGATCACGGTCGTCATAGACAACAACGGCGGCCTGACGACAATTTCACAACAGCAGGAGCGGCTTTTTGGGCATGATCGCCATGTGGCAACGGATTTTAGGGATATTCCTTTTCACAGCCTGTTCGAGGGGCTTGGGGGTTATGGTGAACTGGTCGAAGATCCAGGTGAAGTGGCAGCCGCGGTTAAACGCGCGATAGCCAGTGGTCGTACCGCCTGCGTTAATGTCCGTACCCGGGGGGTTATCAGCCCGATTGTGGCAGCTGTGGCCAGTAAACGGGATAAAGCCTCAATAGAGTAACGTCCAGGCAGCCTGGATCGTTTCATTTTTTTCAGCGAGTCATTTCTTATGCCGATTATTTCCTCCCACATCCTCGACTCCGTAAAAGGGTGCGATGCAGCAGGCATCCGGGTCAGATGTCAGCGGCTTATATCCGGTGCTGAACCCCAGGCGGTGGCCGAAGTTCGCGCGGGTGATGACGGGCGAATTGCCATCGAGATCGACACCCATAATGATGAGCCCGGAACGCGTTACGAGGTGGTGTTTTTCAGTGGAGAATATTTCGCGGTTGGCCGGCAGAGCGATGGGGTATCAGGCCTGATCAATGAAGTGGTCGTGCGTCTTGATCTATCGGATGTGTCAGAGCGCTGTCATGTGCCTATGATGATTGCGCCTCATAATCATTCGGTGTGGTGGTCCCAGTAGAACACAAGCCACAGCATGTCTTCTGGCCTTATCACCTCGCGGCGCAACCGGCGCACGCCCTATACCGATCGTGTAGAGACGTTGGGTGTCAGCGGTTACTCAATCGTTAATCACACGCTGCTACCCAAGTCGTTCCAAAGAACGTTGGAGGAGGATTACTGGCACCTTAAAGAACACGTGCAGCTGTGGGATGTCGGGTGTCAGCGACAGGTGGAGTTGCGTGGCCCGGATGCGTCCCGCCTGGCACAATGGATGACACCGCGCGATCTTCGAACAATGCAGGTAGGGCAGTGCTATTACGCACCTCTCACTGATGAGTATGCTGGCCTGTTGAATGATCCCGTGCTGATCAAACGCGCTTGTGACTGGTACTGGTTCTCTATTGCCGATTCAGATGTATTGCTTTGGGCTAAGGGGCTGGCACTGGGAATGAAGTTCGATGTTCAGGTATCCGAGCCCGATGTCTGGCCCCTGGCGGTGCAGGGCCCGCGCGCGGAAGATCTTGTTGCCAGCGTATTGGGTGACCGGATTCGCCGCATCCGCTACTTCGAGTTTTGCGAGTGTGCTTTTTCCGGGCGCGATCTCGTTGTCGCCCGTTCGGGTTACAGCAAGCAGGACGGCTTTGAGATCTACCTCGATGACAGCACTTTGGGCAGCGCACTCTGGGATGCCCTGTGGCAGGCCGGGGCGGGTATGCAGATCGCACCGGGTTGCCCCAACCTGATTGAGCGAATCGAAGGTGGGTTGCTCTCTTATGGGAACGAGATGACCCGTCAGAACAATCCATTGGAGATCAACCTGGACCGTTTCTGTCATCTCGACGGCGAGGTCGATTACATTGGCCGTACCGCACTTGAAACCATTGCGAGCAATGGGCCTTCTCAACGCATGCGCGGAGTTCTAATCGGTGGACCACCGTGTCCGCCCTGTGGCAAGCCCTGGCCCGTCACCGTGGGCGAAACGCAGGTAGGCCAGATCACCAGTGCAACCTGGTCACCCTCGTTTAAAGAGAATGTGGCACTGTCTTTGATACAAAAAGACTACTGGACTGCGGGTACACAGGTTACTGTGCAGTTACCAGCAGGCGATAAAGTCAAAGGCACGGTTGTGACACTGCCGTTTGATACCCCCAATTCTGCCGTTGTATCGGGCATTTCATAGGGGATCGTTATTCCATAGGTACACTGAGGGAAGGCCTAACTGGTGTTAAGGATTAAAAACGCGGTCTCATCGAGATGAGGCTTGAGACCAGATCCTTTTCGACGATCGCTGGCTAATCGTCTTTGAGAACAATAAGCATCATAATAAGCTTTTCTTTTTGTTACGTTGTTCGAAGAATTCTTTCATCGTGGCTTGTGGCTCATCTGACGCAAATGCCTCTTTTTGTATCTCAATTCCGTTAGAGATGGAATATAAGATTGTGAGGCTAAATTGGTATAGAAATGAGATTTGAGGCCCAGGCCGTGCGCGATCAAGTGCTACCCATCTTTATTGATGGTGACTGGCATGATGCCGGTTCAAGAGCACAGATACCGAGTCTTGAGCCTGCGACGGGTAAAGAGTGGTACCGCATCGCCGATTGCGCTCCCGCAGAAATATCCGTTTGTTACAAGGTAAGTTACGGAAAAACATCCCCCTCATCTCCAGCATCACTTCGCCAAGTGGACCAACTACCAAATCCGTTGCCCTGAGATAAACGGCCGTACTGGCGAATAGAGGTCAGATCGGGGCTTGCGGTCAAGCTGGTTAGTCCTCTAGGTCGAGCATAGAAGAGATCCAGGCGCCCATCTCCGTCTCCATCGCCCAGTCTAAAAGAATCTCCGGCGTCACCAGCATTATCCGCCCAAACACTGTACCAGCCAAATTTAGTCCCTGTTGATTGTCTCCAATACCATTTGACCTTCGTATCAGATTTAATCCGACCATAGTTAAGATCTGCGTCGCCGTCACCGCCAGTATCGCCAAGGTAAAAAAGATCCCCTCTGTTTCCAGCGTCTAGGCGCCACGTAGACCAACTACCGAACCCGTTACTCCCGTTCGATTCCCTTGCGTACCATGTTACGATGCTGGCACTTACTATTCTCCCGTAAACGAGGTCGTCATCACCGTCTTTGTCGATGTCGCCGAGAAAGAAGAGGTCTCCCTGATTTCCGGCGTCACTCCGCCAAGTAGCCCAAGTACCGAACCCGTTACTCCCGTTGGATTTCCTTACGTACCACGTTACTTTGGTGGAACTATAGGGCCGACCATAGACCAGGTCGGCATCACCGTCACCGTCAACATCTCCCAGCCGGAAGATATCCCCCACAGCTCCAGCGTCGCTGACCCAAGTGGACCAATTGCCAAAACTGCTCCCGTTGGACTTTCGCACGTACCATCGGACCGTATTGGCGGAGAGAAAACGCCCATACACCAGGTCGGCGTCACCGTCACCGTCTACATCTCCCGTAAGATAGATATCCCCCGCTTCTCCGGCGTCGCTGGCCCAAGTGGACCAACTGCCAAAACTGCTCCCGTTGGACATCCTGCCATACCATTTCGTTGTCGTTGGGGATTGGTATCGACCATAAACTAGATCGGCGCGTCGATCTGAATCAAAACTAGGAAGCGGCTCCCAATGGTTCCTGGCCTGGAACGAACCATAAAGTTTGCGCCGGCTCGCATGGACACTGAAAAATCGATCCACCGTGGCGCGCTGATTCATCGTTAACTGCCAGGATCTACCACTGCTCATGATGTGAGAATTGACATTTTGGTCGCCGGTAGCAAATGACGCTGAAGTACAGTCGCCAGTCTGGCCTTGAGCGTAGTAATCGTCGGCGGCGTTACAGTGCCATAGATCAAGGACATGACCAAGTTCGTGACTGCCGGTACCAGCGAGACCTCTTGCAATCCGCGCTGTCGTGGCGTTAGCCCCCGAAAACGAGCCGGACCCAGCAAATGACCCAGAGTAGATCTCTGCGCCGCTGACTGCGTCCTGCCAAGTATCCATGCCGCTGCAATTACCGGTATTTTCACAACAGCTGGGCCCGGCACAACCCATCAGACCTCCAGCAGCTGCCCCCTGGTATCGAAGTCGGGTATACCGGCCATTGGGGGGCTGAAAGGTAGAGAAATAAATATCAAACGGAGCAAAGTGCTTGGCCATATTGACGAAGATTTGATTTTGCACGGCCGTGACATCGGCGGCCGTTGGCGGATTATTACCGTTGACGCTAGCCCAGGAGTTCAGGTTAAAGTTGCCAAAATCCAACCAAACCATATGTTGTGCTGAAGCTGGAGCGCTAAACAAGGATATTAAGATTGTGAGGTATACAAAACGACCACGTGTTTTCATGCTCTTATTTCTCCTTTCGAATTCCTCAACCCAACGGCTCATCATCGTTTCAGAGTTTGGCTGGCCTGATTACGGATGAGTTCGTTTGAACTCTCCTGAACAATTGTCTTAAGCGCTTGCCGACTTTCCGGAGTCCCTGTGAGTCCAAGGGAATGGACGGCAGTAGAACTTAGGGAAAAATCAGGGGCTACCAAGGCAAAACGCTGAAGAGTCGAAATAGACCCAGGCGCACCGATCTTGCCAAGGGCCAGTAGCACTGAATCAATCAAGCCAATTTCTAATCCCTCAGGTTTAAGGCCTTGTTCTTTTGTCCTCTCACCGTTTGATTGACTGACAATTGCCTTCTTCGGCTCAAGCCTTTCGCCGCCTTTAGCCGGACTGGTCGTTGCTTCGTCATCTTTGATTGATTGCTGTGTTCCCCCTTCGGGTTCTTCACCCTGGGGTTCCCTTTCGGCACTTTCATCCTGAAGTCTTGTATCCTCGTTGCTTGCCTTGGCAACTCCTTTTTTCGGCTTCGCTTCTAACTCCGGCAGCAGTTTCAGAAGGACCGCCGTACTTCTTGGATTACCCAGATCGCCAAGGGCTTCAATCGCAGCAATCTGTATCCCACTATTCCATTCTTCTTTTGCCGTAACTAGGCCTTCAAGACAACGGCGAGTCTTTCCTAACTTGAGGACACCTGAGCGCTGGATTGCCCAGGATCGTGCGGGTTTCAGATAGGTCTTTCTGGTATCACAAGCTATTTGTTTCAATAGAGCAGCATCCTTTACTGTGACTCTTTTCGTCAGTTCGCTCATCAAAGCGCCGGCAAGTACTATGGGCAATGTAGGTTGGCGGGCCTGAAGAACCTTTGTGAAAGATTTGAGTTCAATATTTTTTCCATTCTGAATAACGGACTTGACGGTGTACAGAACCAGGTCGGAGTTGCCCCGCGTAAAAGGCACTACACCTTGCTGTCCTGCGACGGGGTAAAAACCTTGGCTTTCTGTTGAACGCCTGATGAAGGCAAGAATCTTGGTGCCTTTTGGGAAATTGAAGTGAGGTAGGCCGGGGTCAGTAGTGCTCCCCACAAGCTGAAATTGTTCGAGCTTAGCTCCTTTGAGCATGTCTTTAACACTTATGGAGATCACCTGCTGACCGGTCGTTTTAGATTCGGAAACAGCATTGACGACGCCAACGACAACGTGATCTGTCTGATTAATCACAGTACCTAGGGGTACAATGCCGAAATCAGCCCTGGCTGAGATCGAGACGATCAGTAGGATAAAAAAACACCCATTAGCAAATATTCGTTTCGCATAATGTGAGATCATAATAATCTTTCCCTCTCGCGTGTGAATGGAGAAAATTTTTGGTTTTCTCTAGCCCCTTCTTTGGTGAAGAGCCCACCTAGTAGGGTTCGAAACAAGCGAGCCATATCGCTGATTTTCAATTCCCATCCTCATGCACCTCATATTTGAGATGCATCATTGAAGCGGTATCGTTGTTGATTAGAAAAACTACGAAAAGGTTGTTGAACTGATCCGTGATTGCGGGTGGATTATTAATACCCAATCCCTCGAGTATATCGGGGACTGTGCTGGTATGCCCTGCGACCAGAACACTTTGTCCTACATACTGCTCTTTAATGATGTCAACAATCTCAGGCGCTGAATGATAGTACTGAACATCGAACCCTTTTGAATCAGCATAATTATTCACAGTTTCCATCGTTCGAACGTAAGGTGCACCATTTTGCCCCTGGGATTGTTTGGTGGCGAATGCAGCGCTTACCCCGGAAACGTCGAGAATATCGGCCAGTGTAGCGGCCCTTTGTTCTCCCTGGTTGGATAATTGCACCGATACAGCATTGCTGTTAATAGCTTTTTCAGCATGGCGAACTAAAACCACCTTGGTCACCTGATCCTGAGGAATAAAGTAGATGAATGGGGGGAACAGATCACGAATTACACAGATCCAGGAGAACTGGTTCTGGCGAATAGCCAAAAGGGCCAACTTGGCATGTTTCGCTTTGTAGCCAAAGTCGTGGACTACTCTCTTGTCATCAATCA
>PBSU01000075.1 GCA_002726415.1 Acidiferrobacteraceae bacterium
GTGCTCGGTAACGGAGCGCCCGGTACCGGGCTGCTGATTCACAGCAGGCTACTTATAAGAGCGGGCAATACTCCGCAACTCAGCCAAAGCGGCTTTGCCATCAATACCGGCTGCACTCATTTGGGCAATCCAATCTGCCTCTACCGGTGCCATCAACTCCAGGTATTCGGCATGCATAGCAGCACTAGCAGTCGTCACGGTGCTGCCAGATGCCTTGGCATCGGCAAGACCGATCTCATCGGCATCTTCCCACGCCTGCCCAGCAAGCCTGGCCAGCTTCTCACCTGAGACACTCATGATTGCCTGGCGATCCTTTTCTGACAGGCCATTGAGAAAATCAGTGTTAACAATGTACGCGAAACTGCCGTAGTACAGACCACCGGGCATGATCGTGACGTGAGGAACCACTTCTTTGAGGCGGAAACTCTTCTGGGTTTCCATGGGCATGAATATGCCGTCGGCCACACCCGAAGACAGCGCCTCATAAACCTTTGGCGCAGGTAATTTGACGGCTACAACGCCAAGGGCCTTGCCAACCTTACTGCCGACACCCCCGGGTACTCGGATTTTGAGACCTTTCAAGTCGCCAAGTCCTGTCAGTGGGCTCTTGGTCTGTATAACGGCCTGTCCATGGGAGCTCAGGCCAGCCAAGGTGACACCTTTGTGCTCGTTAGCTTTGGCCAGATATTTCTCGTGGACCCGCCAGTAGGCAACCGAGGCTGCCTCGGCACCTGTACCGAGATTCGGCATTTCAACAGCCTGAGTAGCGAGGTAGCGCGTGTTGTAGCCATGGAAAATCCAGGCGGCATCAGCAACGCCATCGCGAACCAACTCAAACTGCTTAAGCGGCGATGCAAGCTTATACTCAATCTTAGTCGTGACCCGACCTTCAGTCGCCTCTTCAATCCACTTGCCCCAGGTTGGCCAGACAATAGCATTGGTATAGTGCGTTGGAGGTGCCCAACTACTGATGTTGAGTACCTCTTGAGCATGGGCGGGAAGCGCTGAGAGCCACACCACAGTGGTCAGTGCCACAAATCCTACCTTTCTAATCATTTTTATCCTCCTCATTTTCCTTGGCTAATTTAGCAGAACACCTACATTCTGCCATCACGGGAACTCATAACGGCACTCTTAACCGCCGCGTCTGTATGGTTTATATTTAACCCCTCCGGTTGTCAAGCACTCTGTCTGCCTCTTTTCTGGATTGGACCCGTACTCACACCCCTGAGTATGGCGAAAACTCACTACCGACCGGCGGACGGTAAACTGCCAGAATTGAGCAAACCCAGCCCGTAACCCTCTATACCGTGAAACTTGCGACACTCAGATCGGATCACCCCGACGGGCACCTAATTGTCGTATCGCGCGATCTAACCCGTTATGTCACGGTGTCTGATATCGCGCCTACCCTGCAGGCTGCGCTGGACGATTGGGCTGTTGCTGCGCCACGGCTTGAAAGCATCAGTAACGCCTTGGCCAACGATAAACTTGCCGATGGTTGTCTGCTGGATACTGCCTTGCTGGCTTCGCCACTGCCGCGGGCTTACCAGTGGATAGATGGTAGCGCCTACGTCAACCATGTGGAACTTGTACGTCGGGCACGTGGCGCCGAAATGCCAGCCCGCTTCTGGACTGACCCATTGATGTATCAGGGTGGATCCGATAATTTTTTAGGTCCCCGCGATGATATCCCCGTTGCAGATCTCACATGGGGCGTCGATTTCGAAGCAGAGGTTGCCGTGATTACCGACCGGGTGGCGATGGGGTCAACTGAGAGCCAGGCCGGTGAAAAAATACGCCTGCTGATGCTGGCCAACGATGTCTCGCTGCGCAATCTGATTCCTGCTGAACTGGACAAAGGCTTTGGCTTTTTTCAGGCCAAACCGGCGAGCGCTTTTTCTCCCGTTGCAGTCACACCTGATGAGCTCGGCTCGGCCTGGGATGGTCGAAAAATACGCCTGCCCATTCTCAGTGAGCTTAACGGAGCGCCATTTGGATGCCCTGATGCCGGCACAGACATGACTTTTGACTTCGCTCAGCTGATCAGCCACGCCGCTCATACCCGGGAGCTGAACACGGGCACTATTGTGGGTTCCGGAACCGTATCCAACAAACAAAACACGAAACACGGTTCTGCAATTGCTGAAGGCGGTGTCGGTTACTCCTGCATTGCTGAACTCAGGATGATTGAAACCATCAATAGCGGAGAACCCAGCACTTCGTTTATGCGCTTTGGAGATCGCATTCGTATCGAGATGCGAAACCACGATGGCGTAAGCATCTTCGGTGCAATTGATCAGCGCATTGTGGAGTATCGCAACCCAGGATGACCCACCGTTCTGATCGAAGCCGAAAGTTCAGTCAATGACAAGAGCCCCACCCTTTATGCCAGTGATGCCTCGGGGCTACCCAGGATCGACCCAGAAAAGCACTAACACCACCAACACAAGGCCGGGCCACTAACCGCATGGGATAGTGGCCCTATCGATACGGGCCCTGACTAAGGGCCACCGGGCCGTATTTTTTCAGGCGTTTGCCATTTCCTTCTCATGCAGCCAAGCGGTATCTTTAGGCGGGCGCTTGGTACGAGCCCACTCCTCCAGCATAGCCGGCGCCAGATCATGGATTCTTTTCATCTCTTCTGAGGAAACGGGTGTGTTCACTGCTAATTCAAGCCGGTGACCGTTAGGGTCGAAAAAGTAGATCGATTTGAAAATGCCATGGTCAGTCGGGCCCAGCACTTCCAGACCCGCTGCTTCTACTTTGGCTTTGGCCTCAAGCAGTGTGTCCATATCAGCGACTTCAAAAGCGATATGCTGGACCCACTTGGGCGTATTGGTATCGCGACCCATCTCGGGAGAATTGGGTAGCTCAAAAAAAGCCAGAATATTACCCATTCCCGCGTCAAGAAACACGTGCATATAGGGGTCCGGCTCCTTGGTTGACGGGGATCGCTCCTCGGCGAAAACCAGGACAAAGTCCATGCCCAAAAGGTCTTGATAAAACTCAACGGTCTCCTTGGCATCATGACAACGATAAGCTACGTGATGGATTCTCTCCAGAGTTATAGCCATAACAAATTCCTCAAACTGTATTCACTGAAGCAAGTATGCCACGGCTAATATGGCTACATTCAGTTCGTCAGAAATTATCTCTAAATTACAGACTGTAAAATAAAAGGATCACCAGTAACAAATGTGAGCCCAACGCGAACCGACTGACGGAAGGTTGGCCCGGCAGGCTACATCGTCGTTAATACGTAACCCAACATCGGTAGGCACCAACCCTGCGACCCAAGCAATAAAATCATCTGGACTGGTACCGGCACCAGCCCAGCCACCTGCCACTAACCCACTTCACCCCATATTCTTTCAGCCGTTTTCACCAGCAATTCTAGTTTTTGTTTCTGCTGATCTTCGCTGAGTTTGTTACCTTCTTCGGTTGAAGCAAAACCACACTGTGGTGCAATACCCAATTGATCGAGATCAGCGTACTTAGAAGCCGCATCGAACTTTCGACACAATTCATCAACGGTTTCGAGCTTTCCGGATTTGGTCGTCACAAACCCCGCCATCACGCGCTGATTCCCCGTGGGCAGCAGCCGCAGGGGCTCTAACCCACCGGCACGATCACTGTCGTACTCAAGAAAAAATACATCGATGCCCGTCTGGGTGAAAACGGCCTCGGCCACCGGATCGTAGGCGCCAGTCGCCACCCACGTCGACTGAAAATTTCCCCGGCAAAGATGCATGGCAATGGTCATGTCATCAGGACGATCTTTTATCGCATCGTGCATCATCGCCGCGTAACGCTTCACGAGCCAGTCGGGGTTCACTCCCTGTGATTGCTTTTCAGCGCGAATCTTTGGATCACACAGATAGGCGAAAAAAATATCATCCATCTGCAGATAACGGCATCCGGCATCGTAAAACGCCTTAACTGCTTTCGCGTATGCCCTGGTGATATCAGAAAACAGCACCTCCTGATCCCGATATTCGATCGGGTCTATATCTTCCGGTGCTGTTCGAAAATGACAACAACTTGGCCCGGGAATGGAGATCTTTGGTCGGCCCCGAGCAACCGATGCCAGAAAGGAATAATGTTTGAGCATCGGATGATCAGACGGAAAATCCAACATCCCCGAGATAACAGGATATACCGGCCGCAGGTTTGCACCGTGAAACTGGAATCCTTTATCCCGCTCTACCAACTTGAATCCAGTTAAATGCTCGAGAAAGTCGTAGTGCCAGAAAGAGCGCCGATACTCACCGTCGGTGACTGCTTTGAGTCCCACAGCCTGTTGCAGGTCAACTGCTGTGCATATCGCCTCGTCTTCGACCCGGGCAAGTTCCTTTGTATCAATCGTGCCCTTCTCAAAACGGGCCTTGCGGGCATCTTTGACCGCCTTTGGCCGCAACAAACTGCCGACGTGATCGGCGCGGAATACAGGTTTAGGCGTTGCCATCAGATTGTCGGTTCAATGTTATCCAGGTTAAATAACTCATAAAACCACACGGGCGTTGGTGATGCAAAGTGTCTGCCCCCGTCTTCACCGAGTCTTCAGGTCACTCGTCAACCACAGAATTTGCCAGAATCCCCACGCCCCCAACTTCTACTTCGACCGTATCACCGGGTAACAGGTATTTTGGTGGATCGAAACGGGCCCCGGCCCCAGTAGGCGTGCCCGTAGAGATAATGTCTCCAGGGTAAAGTGTCATAAATGTAGACAGGTAACTGATGAGGTAACGAAAGGAGAACAGCAGGTTCGCCGTCGTATCGTGCTGGCGCTGTTGGCCATTTACCCGCGTGATCACCGTCAATTGCTCATAATTATCGAACTCCTCAGCGGTAACGATCCACGGTCCGATCGCACCGGATTTATCGAAATTCTTTCCTTGGGTGACGTTGAACTTGCCGTGGCGCATCCAATCCCGGACACTGCCCTCCTGCACGCAGGTCAGCCCGGCGATGTAATCTTCTGCCTGTGCCTGCGGTATTCGCCGGCCAGTGGCACCGATCACGATACCGATCTCCCCCTCGTAATCGAATTGTTCTGAGTCAAGCGGGCGCACGATCGGCTGCCTATGGCCAACCAGGGACGCCGGTGTGCGCATAAATACACTGGGATAGGACGGCTGTGTTGAGTCGGCCAGATACTCTTCGTTTCGATTGATGTAATTGATTCCGATACAGATGATCTTTTGGGGATCGGTAATCGGTGCAACCCAGCTAATATCGGAAAAATCATGATCAACTGACTTGTTGTCGCAGGCCTTGTGTAATCCCTTTGTACCGAGCTCGGCAATCGCCTGGCGCAGGCTTTTGGGCATATCCGCCATAGCTCCCAGGTCAATGACTCCATTGTCGGTGACGGCTCCGTAAGATGATCTACCGGCAGATAAGAACGAGGCGAGTTTCATGCTATTTGCTCAATCCAGCAGCGCTGCAGTTTCAAGAACGTCATCGAGCCGGATAGCAAGTTCCTCAGTAGCAGGCACCATAGGTAAGCGGTGTTCATTGTCCAAGATCACCCCCAGACGTTTCATCATGTATTTTATCGGGATCGGGTTGGTGTCGAAAAAAACAGCCTTATTGATTTGCAGCAAACGTTGATGAATGGCGCGCGCCGTATTCAGGTCACCTCGCCAGAGCGCTTCACACATCTGCGCCAAAGGCCCCGGCTGTAAATTACCCACCGCATTCATCAGTCCACAGGCACCAACTGTCATCATTGGAAAACTAAGTTCTTCCAGTCCCACGAAGATTTTGAAATCGTCACCGACCCGAGCCAAGCACTCGGCTACGAAGCCGAGGTCATTCACAGCATGCTTCATACCGATAAAATGGCTGGAAAGATCCCGCAACCGGCATACGGTATCTAGGGTAACGGATACCGCGGTCCTGCCTGGGATGTGATAGATCATCCAGGGCACTTCATAATCCCGGGTAACATCAAGATAGTATTCGATCAACCCGCGCTGTGGTGGGCAGATGTAATACGGGGTGACGATAAGCAATGCATCCGCCCCAGCAGCCACGGCATGGGCAGTGAGTACCCGAGTCTCAGCGAGTGACTGCGAGCCCGTCGCCACAATCACTGGGGTCCGCCCGGATACCGTTTCCATGGCTACATCGACGAGCCGGTTGCGCTCCTCTACTGTCAGGCTGGAAGGCTCGGCCGTTGTGCCGTTGACGAGGATGCCGTGGGATCCATTCTCCACCTGGAAATCAACCAGCCTGGCATAACTATCCAGGTCAACCTGGGTATCCTTGAACGGCGTGATCAGAGGTGGAAATGAGCCTTTAAGGCTATCAGTATGGCCTGTCATTTTTTTCTTTCCTGTACTCACAAGTACAATAGTTTCCGATAAGGAGGTTAATATCAACCACTCTCAGGAAAAAATTTGTCATCCGGGGATAGCTGACACCACAATTAACCGGATTGGGGCCATTTTCGCAGAACATTGCCATGCCACACATATTCATCGAATACTCATCTAATCTATCCCAGCGCATCAATATTCCAGGTCTAGCACAGGCAGTGCACCAGGCTGCGGCGAATACCAACGTATTTCCCGAAGGGGGTATTCGAACACGCCAGATTCCTCGCGATGGATACCTCATTGCAGATGGGCACCCGGACAACGCCTTTGTGCATCTGCTGTTGAGAATCGGCTCTGGGAGAGACCTGCCAACCCGTCAACGCATTGCTGATGATCTGTTCAACGCGCTTTGTGACTTTCTGGCACAGGATATGGCCCAGTCACCGCTCGCGATCTCACTGGAACTCGAGGAGATCGTGCCAGAGACAAGCCTGAAAAAAAGCAACTTACATCAATACGTAAAACAGCGCAGGGAGAACACGCTGTGACCGAGAACCACCTGGAAAACGAAAACAAAGCTCGTCGGTATCTGGCGCGCTTTGGCCAGGAGACTCTGGGCCATGTGATTGGCGGCCAAACGGTAGCCGGGAAAAGCAATGCAAAACTGGAGAATCGAACACCCGTCGACGGTACGGTACTTAATTCGATGGCCCTGGGGGACGCGGCCGAAATAGGCAGTGCCGTAAGCGCAGCCACGGAGGCTTTTTGTGATTGGCGAAACGTGTCAGGCACTGCCCGACGTCAACTCCTGCATCGCATTGCTGACGCCATTGAGGCCCGCACCGAGGAAATCTCGCTGGTTGAGAGTATGGATACGGGACAGGCTGTTCGTTATATGAGCAAGGCCGCGATCCGTGGGGCCGAGAACTTCCGGTTCTTTGCTGACCGCGCACCCTCCGCTCGTGACGGTCTCGCTCTGCCGGCGACGAACCAGTTAAATTATACGTTGCGCCAACCGTTGGGACCGGTAGGAATAATCACCCCCTGGAACACGCCGTTCATGCTGTCGACCTGGAAAATCGCACCGGCGCTCGCGGCAGGCTGCACTGTCGTCCATAAGCCCGCCGAGTGGAGTCCACTCAGTGCGACGCTGCTTGCTGAAATCGTTCATGAGGCCGGGTTACCAGCAGGCGTATTGAATCTGGTTAATGGCATCGGTGAAGTTGCCGGCCGCGCCCTGAGCGAACACCCCGGTATACACGCTGTTGCCTTTGTCGGTGGCTCACAGACAGGGCGGCATATCATGGCCCAAGGTGCCCCCACGCTTAAACGGGTGCACTTCGAACTGGGCGGGAAAAATCCGGTTATCGTCTTCGATGATGCGGATCTGGAACGAGCCCTGGACGCTGTCGTATTCATGATTTTCAGTTTGAACGGAGAGCGATGCACCTCGTCCAGCCGCCTGCTGGTCCATACCAGCATCCACGACCAATTTGTCGAATCCTTGATTGCCAGGACGAGGCAGATCAAGATGGGGCACCCACTTGATCCCACCACCGAACTTGGGCCGCTGAT
Source organism: Acidiferrobacteraceae bacterium (assembly GCA_002726415.1). Lineage (GTDB taxonomy): Bacteria > Pseudomonadota > Gammaproteobacteria > Arenicellales > UBA868 > UBA868. The sequence continues at coordinate 7,902 of PBSU01000075.1, forward strand.
CCACCCCGACCATCACGCCAAGGTGTGTGGCTATATGCAGATTGGTACAGCCGAGGGTGCGAGCATTCAGGCTGGTGGGAACCCCGGTACGGGCTGTTATTTTCCACCTACCGTGCTAACAGGGGTCGAAGGCCATATGCGGGTTGCACGCGAGGAGATATTTGGCCCCGTACTGTGCGTATCATCGTTCACAGATGAGGAAGACGCCCTGGCCAAGGCGAACGCTGTGGACTACGGCCTCGCTGGGTATCTGTGGACCCGGGACCTGGGTCGGGCCCACCGGATCGCCCAACAACTGGAGGCGGGGATGGTCTGGGTGAATTCAGAAAATATCAGGCATCTGCCAGCACCCTTTGGCGGGATGAAAGCAAGTGGCATTGGCCGGGACGGTGGCGATTACAGTTTTGATTTTTTTATGGAGACCAAAAATATCTGCGTTGCTACTACTGATCACCAAGTGCCACGAATAGGAGAGGCGCCATAGTGATAATCATTGACTTCCAGACCCACCCTTCGCGATACCGGCACTGGCGTGTTGAAATCGATGGCGCTGTCGCTCATCTGATTCTTGATGTAGCCGAGGATGCCGGCTTGTTTCCCGGCTACGACCTGAAACTCAATTCCTATGACCTTGGTGTGGATATCGAACTGTATGACGCAACGCAGCGTCTGCGGTTTGAGCATCCGGAAGTGCAGGTGGTGATCTTGCGGTCAGGAAAGGATCGGGTTTTTTGCGCCGGGGCAAATATTCGAATGCTTGCCAATGCAGAGCACGGGTTCAAGGTTAATTTCTGCAAATTTACCAACGAGACCCGCAATGCTATCGAAGAGGCCGGGAAAGAATCCGGGCAGAAATACATCAGCGTCATAGAGGGGATCTGCGCTGGTGGGGGATACGAACTGGCACTGGCAACCGACTACATCATCCTGGCCGATGATGGATCAGCAGCAGTCTCCCTTCCGGAAGTCCCGCTGCTGGCGGTTCTACCAGGAACGGGCGGCCTGACGCGATTGACTGACAAACGCCGGGTTCGCCGGGACCATGCCGATGTCTTTGCCACTCTGACCGAGGGTATTAAAGGGCCCAGGGCTGTTCAGTGGGGCCTGGTCGACCAGACTGTAGCGGTATCGGAGCTAGACGGCGCCATCACTGATACCGTACAACACCTGACATCGACAACGCCTGCACGTACGGCAGGTACAGGCATCAACCTCTTGCCATTAGAGCGAACCATTGAATCCGAACGGGTTTGCTACAGCACACTAACTGCAACGGTGGACCGTGACAGCGCCGTCGCGACCATTACGTTGCACGCTCCCGAAGGCCCAGCACCTGATACGCTGGATGATCTGGTTGCACAGGGTGCTCAGGCATGGCTACTACGTTGCGCTAGGGAACTCGATGACTGTCTGCTGCATTTTCGATTCAATGAACCAGGTATCGGCGTCCTGGTATTCAAGAGCAGCGGAGAGATAAGCCAGGTCGTGACGCATGATCAACTTCTCAGGGCTCACTCAGACCACTGGCTGGTTACCGAAATCCGGCTCTACTGGAAACGGGTGCTGAAACGAGTTGACCTGACCGGCCGCTCACTGGTCGCACTTGTTGAGCCTGGCAGTTGTTTTTGCGGTCTACTAGCCGAGATCGTTCTAGCCTGTGATCGCAGTTATATGATGATCGATGAGGATGGTGAATTCCCACAACCGGCGGTACTCAGCATCACCGCGACCAATACTGGATCTGTCCCCATGAGTAACGGCCTCACCCGACTGCAGACCCGCTTTCAAGGTGATGTCAACGCGCTTGAACAGATTCAGTCCCAACTGGATATCACCCTGGATGCCCAGCAGTGCGAGGCCCTCGGCCTTGTCACTTTCGCTCTGGATGAAATTGACTGGGATGATGAAATACGGGTGTTCCTTGAAGAACGTGCTGCCTTCTCACCTGACGCTATGACCGCCATGGAGGCCAATCTTCGATTTGCCGGGCCCGAGACTATGGAAACGAAGATATTCGGGCGCTTAAGCGCCTGGCAGAACTGGATTTTTCAACGGCCCAATGCAGCAGGTGAAAACGGAGCGCTGCGCCGCTATGGCAGCGGGCAAAAAGGTCTTTTTGACAAAACCCGGACATAATCGACATGCTGCTCTCACTCTGACAAAGGCTATCTCCATGACCGAATCCAGCCACGTGGCGTACGACACCCTGATTCCCAACAACGTCGGTCTCTCATCAGATCGAAAAGTGCTTAAGGCGCTGGAGAAATGGCGCCCCGAGTTTCTAAACTGGTGGAATGAAATGGGACCGGAGGGTTTTCAGGAAGTCCCGGTCTATTTGCGTACAGCCATCAGCGTTGAGCGAGAAGGCTGGGCTCAGTTCGGCTATGTCAAGATGCCGGACTACCGCTGGGGAATTCTGCTGGCACCATCAGTTGAGAATCGAGTCATCGGGTTCGGCGAATATAAGGGACAACCGGTCTGGCAGGAAGTGCCGGGCGAATACCGCTCACTGTTGCGGCGCCTAATTGTCATTCAGGGTGATACAGAACCGGCGTCCGTCGAGCAGCAGCGATTTCTCGGCAACACAGCACCGTCGCTCTACGACATGCGGAATGTATTTCAGGTTAACGTCGAAGAAGCACGCCATCTTTGGGCTATGGTGTACCTGCTACAGAAATATTTCGGCCGGGATGGCCGCGAAGAAGCACAGGAATTGCTACGGCGCCGATCGGGTAACGCAGATGCACCCCGCCTACTCGGCGCCTTCAATGAGCAAACGCCCGATTGGCTCTCCTTTTTCATGTTCACCTTCTTTACTGATCGTGACGGAAAAATGCAACTCGAAAGCCTGGCGCAATCAGGCTTCGATCCGCTATCCCGCACAACACGGTTTATGCTGACCGAAGAAGCACATCACATGTTCGTGGGTCAAAGCGGGATTGCCCGTATTCTTCAACGCACCTGTGAAGTTATGAAACAAAACCAGATTGAAGATCCATCAGAGATAGAGCGAATTCGCCAGTACGATGTCATTGATCTCCCTCTGGTACAACGAAAGGTGAACTTTCATTTCTCCGTTTCACTTGACCTTTTTGGCTCAGAGATCTCCACCAATGCCGCTAATTTCTTTGATGCCGGCCTGAAAGGGCGCTACAAGGAATCTGATATCGATGATGATCATCGACTCGTAGACTCTCTGTATCCCGTGCTCAAGATCGTACAGGGCCAAATCGAAACCGTTGACGCGCCTGCATTGCCAGCTCTGAATATGCGATTGCGCGACGACTATGTGCGCGAATGCGCTCGTGGGGTCGAACGGTGGAATTTAATTATGGCGAAGGCAGGAATCGACTTTAGAATCAAATTACCCCACGTGGCGTTCAACCGGGCCATTGGAGAATTTTCCGGTGTCGAAGTAACCCCTGATGGCCACCTACTAGACGATCTGGCATGGCAACAACAGCAGGACCATTTTCTGCCAACCGAAGAAGATCGTATTTTTCTAAAAAACCTGATGCAACCGATCCGTCAGGCCGGAGAATATGCGTCGTGGATCGCTCCGCCTGCTCGGACAATAGACAGCCAGTCGGACGATTTTGAATATGTCAGAATTCCAAGTTGACTAGTTGGCGATTCTTTCTTTGCTGGCCTGTACAAAGCCTTTACTGGCACACTCCTTTATCCTGACTCTACCCTCAGGGCCACAGCAGCACGCTGGCAGATGGGCGGGTCACTGAGCCTGCAGACCTGATGAAGCAAAGCCCTTGTGTGCTGGTGATCGGCGCTGGCATGGTCGGCACCTGCTGCGCACTTTATTTACAGCAGGCCGGTCACCACGTCACACTGGTGGACTCGGGCCAACCTGGTAGCGGGGCCAGTTACGGTAATGCCGCTACTTTTGCCACCTATGGCTGTATCCCGGTCAACCATCCGAAACTGCTGAGTGAACTGCCAGCGCTGATGTCTGGTGCTGACCAACCGCTATCCATTTCACTTCCGTACGTACCGAGAATGCTGCCATGGTTGATACGGTTTTTGTGTCACTGCAAACGCGAGCGGGTCGATCACACCATTCGTGCTCTCGCTTCGCTGCTCGCGCATGCTGAGGATGCCTCGCTACCCTTGTTCCGCGCGGCCGGCGCTATGGATCTGATAAAACGCAATGGAACGATGTACCTGTACTCCAGTGAAAAGGCTCTGGCAGCGGCCAAGGAAGATATCGAGCGGCGGCGTCAGCACGGCGTTGCTATTACCGATCTCAAAGCCGAGCAAGCCCTCGAACTGGAGCCTGCTCTAGCACCGGTATTCGCTGGGGGCATACTCTACAACGACGGATTTCACCTGCACGATCCCCAACAGATGGTCTCCCGGCTGGCCAAACGCTTTGTGGCTGATGGGGGTCAACTGATGCAGGGTGAGGTCAAAATGATTGAAGCCCTGACATCGAACCGGCTAAACGTGCGCACGCAAGAGACTGACTTACAAGCACAACACGTGGTAATCGCCGCCGGGGCCTGGTCAACACAGATTGCCAGCCCGCTGATCGAGCCCCTACCCCTGGACACCGAACGGGGTTACCACGTGATGTTTCCCCAAGACGCAACGCTGTTAACCCGGCCGGTGGGGATGGCGGATGCGGGCCTGTATCTTTCACCACTGGCAGACGGACTACGCGCCGCTGGCACGGTCGAACTGGCGGGACTACACCGGCCTCAGAACCCGCGGCGACTGGATTACATTGAAAGATGCGTCCGCCGGGCCCTACCTCAGGCCGGGCAACGGGGTGATACCTGGCTGGGTTTTCGCCCGACTCTACCCGACAGCCTGCCTGTGATTGGCCGCTCCACGCGGCATTCTTCGCTGATCTACGCATTTGGCCACCACCATATCGGCCTGACCCTCGGCGGCATCACCGGCAGACTTGTACAACAGATCATTGACGATGAGGCACCGGTCATCGATCTGACACCCTACCGTCCGCAACGATTCAACGATTAAGTCAGTAGATCCAATACCGTGTGCAGGTACATCCGTGTCGCGCGGGTCAGCTGTTCGATTTCGACATACTCATTAAGCGAGTGTGCCTGTGCGAGTGAACCCGGGCCACAGACTACCGCAGGACTGCCCAGGTGGGGTGCATCAGTCGACCCTGGAAAGGCGCACGCCTGCGCCGGGATGTCGGTCAATACCTGCGCTGATGTCAGCAATGAGCGCACCACGGGAGAACTCACAGGCAGATCATTGGCCGGAATATCCCATGAGGGGTCGCTAATTTCATATCGGAACCCCGGATCATCCACCTTCAGAGGTTCAAGCCGTCGCTTAATATCCTGACGCACATCCTCGGCACGATCACCCGGCAGCAAACGTCGATCTATCTCAAGCTCACAGAAATCCGGAACAGCGCTGACCAGATCGCCACCCCGGATCACCCCCGGACTGTAACGGCCATGACCACACAAAGGATGGGGCTCACGCGACGCCAATTCTTCGTTATAGTCAGACAACGCGTTGATCACTAGCGCCATCCGTTCAATCGCATTCTCTCCCTGCTCCGGAATACTGGAATGAACCGCTTTGCCAAAAGTACGGATAAATAAGCCATGCTGACCCTTATGCGCTGGACAGACTGCCAGATCTGAGGGCTCCCCAATGATGCACTGATCGGCGATCGGGCCATTGCGGCCGATCTCCCGCGAACCGATCATCTGCCACTCTTCATCGGCTACGCCACATAAGATCAGGGTGCCTTTAAGCGACACATCAGCCTCTTGCAATAACCGCACCACCTCAAGATAGCAGGCAAGCCCTGCCTTCATATCACAGGACCCGCGGCCATATATACGACCGCTCTGCTCGTGCGGGCTGTAAGGGTCTACGTAGCCCTCTGTCGGGACAGTATCCAGATGCCCACACAGCATCAGCGACGGCCGCTCACTATCACCATGACGCACGCCGAAAACATTCGGTCGCCCAGGCGCCGCATCGCGCGAGCTGATGGCCATTCCAAGTTGATTCATCTGCTCAAGATAATACTCGCCCAACTCCTTTTCCCGGTGACCGGGCCGTGGCTCACCCGCCATCGGGTTTTCGCTTGGAATAGCAATCATCTCCTTGAGTCGCGCTTTGACTGACTCAGTCGAGACCGATTCCGACAGGCTGGTGAACTGCGCGAGCCCCTGCTCATCCATTAGGTTCCTCCCCTTGCTTGGATCTGGTCGTGTGACCCCCTCGGACCCACAATTGAGGCCTCAACATATCACGAATGACCGGAGCCAATGCTACACTCGCCGTCCCTTTAACCCTGGCCCGGAGACGGAAATGGCCTACCTGGCGGAATATGGCTTGTTTTTTGCGAAATCCCTGACGGTGGTTCTCGCGGTGATTGGCATTGTGGGTGCGGTGATCGGCATAGCCATGCGCAGCCGTCAAACCTCCCCCGAACAGATTAACGTTAAACGGATTAATGATCGCTACCGCGACCTGGCCGAAGCGGTGGAACTGGCAACTTTGAACCCGGCCCAGGCGAAACAGAAGCAAAAAGCTGGCAAAAAAGAGCGCAAGGCCAAAGCGAAAGCCGAGAAACGTGAGCCTATCGGAACACGCAAGCGGGTTTTCGTGCTCAATTTTCACGGCGACATCCGTGCCAGCGAAGTAACGCTGTTACGCGAGGAGATTACGGCCATTTTGCTGGGCACCCACGATGGCGACGAGGTCGTGATCCGGCTCGAAAGTACAGGTGGCATGGTGCATGCTTACGGCCTCGGCGCATCGCAGATCATGCGCTTACGGGATGCCGGCATCGACGTGACTGTCGCGGTCGACAAAGTTGCTGCCAGTGGCGGGTACCTGATGGCCTGCGTGGCCAACCGGATCCTGGCCGCGCCGTTTGCCGTGATAGGCTCAATCGGTGTGGTTGCTGAAATCCCTAACTTCAACCGTCTGCTCAAGAAGCATGATGTTGACTATGAGCAGATATCGGCCGGCGAGTTCAAGCGGACCATTACCATGCTTGGAGAAACTACCGATAAGGCCCGGGCCAAAGTTAAAGAAGAAGTCGAACAGACTCATACGCTATTCAAAGATTTCGTCAAACAATGTCGTCCCGTCGTCGATCTCGATGCGGTCGCCACTGGTGAGCACTGGCTGGGTACCCGGGCCCGTACCCTGAATCTCGTTGATGATATCCGCACCAGTGATGATTACCTGATGAGTCTTCGTGAGGCGGCCGATATCTTCGAGGTGGAATACAGCGTGAAGAAAAAGGTGATAGATCGCCTGTCTGGACTCATCGGCCGACTACGCGGCGAGCCCCTGCTGCAGCAGGATGCCCAACCCATTACCCGCCTTTCCTGAGCTTTTCTCAAGGTTTGGACTGGATCATCGGAGCGAATAAATGATTTACCAACTTGGAGATCAGACCCCCAGCGTGGCTGAAGATGCCTACGTGGCGCCGAGCGCCGATGTAGCCGGATCCGTGATACTCGGCGCCCAGTCCAGCGTCTGGTTTGGTGCAGTATTGCGTGGCGATAACGACCAGATTGTGGTTGGGGCGCGGACCAACATTCAGGACAACACGGTTATTCATGTCGATGCCGGGATACCCACCATCATTGGCAGTGATGTTTCGGTTGGCCACAGCACTGTTATCCATGGCTGCACCATTGCAGACAATTCCTTGATAGGCAACGGCGCCGTTATCCTGGGTTTTGCTCAAATCGGCGAAAACAGTCTGGTCGGCGCAGGCGCCTTAGTCACCGAAGGCAAGATTTTTCCACCCCGCTCACTGATACTCGGCTCGCCTGCCCGGCCTGTACGCGACCTCACTGACGAAGAGTTACAGCTCCTTCGAGATAACATCCAGGGCTATATCGACAAAGCCCGGAGGTATCGTACCGATCTGCACCAGATCGGGTAGCAGCACTACGCAGCCTATCTGCCAGATCAACCCGGGGCAAAGGAGGCGACATGAAAATAGGCTTTATCGGACTGGGCAACGTCGGGGGGAAACTCGCCGGTAGTATCTTGCGCAATGGCTTTGACCTAACGGTACGAGATCTGGATTCAGAACTGGAGCGCTCGTTCGCTCAAAAAGGTGCGGCCATCGGAGAAAATCCGGCACAGGTCGCACGCACCGTCGATATGCTCATCACGTGCCTGCCCAGCCCAGCGGCAAGCGCCAGTGTCATGGAAGGAGAGAACGGGGTTCTCAGTGCAATCGGCCCCGGTACGATCTGGGCTGAAATGAGCACCACAGATGATCAAGAAGTACGTCGCCTGGGAGAACAGGTTATGGCAGCGGGCGGTGAACCAATCGATTGCCCGGTCTCCGGAGGGTGTCACCGGGCTGCGACAGGGAACATATCAATATTCGCTGGGACCGAGCGTTCTACTTTTAACAAGGCACTCCCCCTGCTCACGACGCTCGGTCGGCAAGTCCTGCACACGGGGCCCCTGGGCTCTGCATCAGTATTAAAGGTGCTAACCAACTACCTCGCCTCAGTAAATCTCGCTGCCCTGAGCGAAGCCCTGATGACGGCCCACCGGGCGGGGATGGATCTCAATACCGCCTATGAGGCAATCCGGATCTCCTCAGGAAACTCCTTTGTACACGAAACCGAAAGTCAGGTGATCCTGAATGGGAGTCGAGATGTGAACTTCACCATGGACCTGGTGGTAAAAGATCTATCGCTGTTCCAGGCGATTGCAGACAGAGCCGATGTGCCGCTGGAAATATCCCCTCTGCTGCTTAACATCTTTAAGGACGGCCAGGACCGCTACGGTGGGCGCGAGTGGTCAACTAATATTGTTCGGCGTCTGGAAGAAGCCTGCGATGATCAACTGTGGGCACCCGGATTCCCTGCTGACCTTATTGACGATGAGCCGGAGAGCCCCGGCTACGAGGTTGTGCCGAAAAAATAACTGAACGCAGTATTTGCACCGCATCGTCAATGGCTACGCAAGGGTTAGGGAGTACGCAAAGATACGGGACCCCCTGGAGTGGGCTGCCACAGAGCCCGTAGTTCCTGTGCGTCAGGCGCAGGCGTTGATCGCGGCCCGCATCGGTCCAGTGCGCCTGATCGATAACCACCGTCTTGATCAGGATAGTTCCTAAGAAACAAAGACCCGGCTGAGCCAGACACACGATCCCAGTTTCTATCATGCTTGCCGCAGTTGGGCTGCTGACCTAGTGCTCACCCCCGGCCTTAAAGTTAAAGACAGCTCCTTCCTTAATGCCTGATGGCCAACGACTCGTCACCGTTTTCATCCTCGTATAAAACCGGACACCCTCAGGGCCATGCATGAAGTGATCGCCAAAAAGTGAGCGCTTCCAGCCGCCAAAACTATGAAAAGCCAGTGGGACGGGGATGGGCACGTTAACCCCCACCATGCCAATCTGCGCCCGATGGCCGAAGTCCCGAGCGGCATCGCCATCACGGGTAAAGATCGCTGTTCCGTTGCCGTACTCATGATCATTGACCAGCGCCAGCGCCTCCTCATAACTGCCAACCCGTACCACCGACAGCACCGGCCCAAAAATCTCATCTCGGTAGATTGCCATTTGTGGCGTGACCCGATCGAACACCGTCGCCCCGACAAAACAGCCTGACTCGTAACCCGATATTGATACCTCACGCCCGTCTACTACCAGATCAGCCCCTTCCTCGACGCCACGATCGATGTAACCTTTGATCCGATCCCGCGCATCCGGCGTTATAACGGGTCCCATTTCGACTCCATCCTGATCATAGGCGCCGACCTTGAGCGTCTCGATACGCGGGACCAACTGTCCCATCATTCGATCCGCGGTATCGTCCCCAACTACGACTACAACTGAGATTGCCATACAACGTTCCCCGGCAGAGCCATAGGCCGCACCCATGACGGCATCTACTACCTGGCCCATATCCGCATCTGGCATCACCACCATGTGATTCTTCGCGCCACACAAAGACTGTACTCGCTTACCATGGGCGCAGCCGGTCTGGTAGATATATTCACCCACTGCCGTCGAACCGACAAAACTGACCGCCTGAACCAGTGGGTCGGACAACAGCACATCAACGGCTTCCTTGTCGCCGTTGACCACGTTGAGGACACCATCGGGTAAACCCGCCTCGGTCAATAATTTCGCCATGAAACCGGCGCAGGACGGATCCCGCTCAGAGGGCTTTAATACAAAAGTGTTACCGCAGGCCAGTGCAACAGGAAACATCCACATTGGCACCATAGCGGGGAAATTAAACGGCGTGATGCCCGCGACCACGCCCAGTGGCTGGCGCATGCTCCAGGAATCCACACCATTGGCCACCCCCTCACTGTATTCCCCCTTGAGTAACTGCGGGATACCACAGGCAAACTCGACAACTTCCAGCCCACGGGTAATCGACCCCTTGGCATCTTCAACGGTCTTGCCATGTTCAGACGACAAAAGCCGCGCCAGTTCATCGATATTCTGAATCAGGAGTTCACGGTAACGGTACAGCACCTGAACCCGCCGAGCCGGCGGCATAGCCGCCCAATCCGGAAAGGCCTGTGCGGCATTTTCGATCGCTGAACGTACTTCATCAGCGCTCGCCAGCGCAACGTTTCTCGCCACTTCTCCGGTCGCCGGATTGAATACGTCACCAAAGCGCGCGCTGGTTCCTGCCACCGCCTGGCCTCCGATATAGTGGCCGACCACTTCCTTTACTGCTGCACCCATCTTATGACTCCTATACCTTTTTGAAATTTACCTAGTGCCATTGTGTCGCCAACGCTAGGGCATCAACCCAACCTTATTTATCACCTGGCGCTCAACTCAAACGCCCCGTCTTACAGTCAGGCGCTCCCGGCATGCCCATGAATCCTCAAGTGCTCAAGGTGACACACGTCTGCGGGCGTGCCCATTGTCAGTCTTTCTAAGGAACATCACAAGTTCGAGACCGGGTCTGGACTGTTTGTGATCGAGAACTGGTGCAGACCTGTGGGATAACCATAACCACCGTGGTCCAAGGCTGTATCCACCGGCAACAAGCACGAGCACACGGTGGCCAAGTGAGCGAGCCTGACATTGATCAGACCCATGTAAGAGCCCGGCAGGGGATCACGCTACACTGGCAGACTGAGGCCTGGAGGATTTTCGTGCCTCTGGCACTGACGAGAAACAGCCTGCCGCCTTGAGGCCGGCCACAATGCCTGAAAATCCTCGGCCCGGCTTGTCGATCCTGCATGAGCGAGGCAGAATGCCTCACCTACACCGGAAACACCCTCCACCACCGGACCATCCACAATCCCAGCGGAGAACCATCATGAACCCACCGATCCGTGATGCCCACAAGAAAGACATTGCCCATGCGCTACATCCCTATACCAACCTGGCAATACACGAAGAACAGGGGCCCCTGGTTATTACCCGAGGAGAGGGTGTGTATGTCTGGGATGATGAGGGCAACCGCTACCTAGAGGGCCTGGCAGGCTTGTGGTGCGTGTCACTGGGGTTCTCAGAAGCGCGCCTGGCCCAAGCTGCCGCGGAGCAATTTGCCGCCTTGCCCTATTCCCACACGTTTGCCCATCGCTCTACGGAACCCGTTATAGCACTTTCGGAGAAGTTGATTGAAATTGCACCCGCACCCATGACCCGGGCATTTTTTCTCAACTCGGGCTCCGAAGCGATCGATGCCATGATTCGCTTTACCTGGTACTACAACAATGGTCGGGGTCTGCCCGAGAAGAAAAAAATCATCTCGCGCAAGCGGGGCTACCACGGCGTCACCGTCGCGGGCGGTAGTCTGACCGCAATACCGTTGATGCAGAATGACTTCGATCTACCGCTGGAGCGGATGATCCATACCGATCCTGCAGGTTACTACCGGTATGGCCTAACTGGAGAATCAGAGGAGGACTTTGCCAGCCGCCTTGCAGACAATCTCGAGCAGTTGATCCTTAAGGAGGGTCCGGGTACCGTGGCGGCCTTTGTGGCCGAGCCGGTGATGGGGGCAGGAGGTGTGATGCTGCCGCCGGCGACCTACTTTGAGAAGATACAAGCTGTGTTGGATAAATACGACGTACTGATGGTTGCCGACGAAGTTATCTGTGGCTTTGGCCGCACGGGCAATATGTGGGGATCACAGACTTACGGCATCCGCCCTGACATGGTCACCTGCGCCAAACAGCTTTCATCTGGCTACCTCCCCATATCGGCACTGATGATCTCTGACAAAATCTACGATGTGCTAAAAGAGCAAAGTCGTAAGCATGGGGCATTCGGCATGGGTTATACCTATGGTGGTCATCCCGTATCTTGCGCCGTCGCTCTTGAAACGCTCAAGATCTATGAAGAGCGCGACATTGTTGGTCATGTCCGTAAAGTGGCGCCACACTTTCAAAGACGCCTGACCGAACTGGGCAGCAGTATCCTTGTCGGTGAAGCTCGCGGTGTCGGGCTTATCGGTGCACTGGAACTGGTCATGAATAAATCCACGGGGGAGCAATATTCGCCAGAGACCAAGGCTGGCGCAGCACTTTCGGCACGGGCGCTGGCCCGCGGCCTGATCGTGCGCGCCCTGCCTGGTGATGTGATTGGCATCTGCCCACCGCTGATTATCACCAAAGCTCAGATAGATGAACTCTTCGATTCGCTCGCCCATGCTATCAGTGAAACAGAAGATCAACTACGCCGCGCTGCCTGAGGTTACGGGCATTGAAGGGGTTTTTGAATATGAGCATCTTGCGCATGATCGGGATCCTTGCGTGGCTGGCGATCCCATTATCCGGCCAGGCAACACCAACGATTAATGCCTGGCTAAGCGCAAAGGTGGAGAACGGTATACCTGTGCAGCCTGAGATAGATCGCTTCGGCTGTAACGATAAGATATTTGCGGTTATTGACCTGGCGGACCTTGCCAGTGGTAGCCACCAACTGCAAGTCGATTGGGTCGATCCCACCGGAAAGACACGCGAGCATATCGACTATGCATTTGACAGTACTGGCGACACACGCATTACTGTATGGCTGAAATTACACCCGCCGCAAGGCGCTGCCTTGTTCAGCTTCTTCAATCCCGCTATAGGCATGGATGACTTTATTGGAACCTGGCAACTCGCCATTCATGTTAATAATGAAACACGCCTAGAAAGAGGTTTCGAGGTCCTTTGCTGACATCAGCAGCGGTGCCACTTTGACAGTGGCTATCCTGAAGAGTCTGCTCCTGGAATCCGGTGCAGTAAAAGTGCGGTTCTTAGCAAGCCTGACTCTGATGGAGTCAGTGACGCTGGGTGATAAGATCAGTTCTATCTGGCACCAGATAGAACTGATCTGAATTATTCTGGCATGTTTCGATGAGATTTCTTGCTGTACTCTTCTTTTTATTATGCAGCACCGGGGCGCTTGCCGAACGCGGCAAAGACGAAGATCGACTTGGTGAAGTACATAATGAATGGTCTGATTGGGTACTCGACACAGCAAACACCATAGACGCTTTTTTTTCCAACACGCAAGGTAATGAAAGCCAGCAAAAAACCCGCCTTCGCGTCTTCGTTCGTATTCGCTACGATGACAATGAGGGTGGCAAGATCAGCCCTGGCATTCGGGCCAAACTCTCACTACCCAGTACTGAAAACCGGTTACATCTGATTTTGGGCGATGATGAAGATGAGGCCCGGCTTAACGACCTAGCCGACAACCAGCAGAACATCAGCCTTCAATTGCGCGGTAAAACAGAAACACCGTTGAAAAAGCTGGACTTCAACATAGGAATACGGCGACGTGATGACAAATACCAACCGTACGGCCGGGTTCGCCACAACAAAACTTTTCAGTCTGCAAACCCCTGGGTGCCCCAGTTGACCAATTCCGTGTACTACTTTACCAAGAGCAGGCTTGAGTACCGTGGTACAGCGAACTTCAATAAGGTTCTCGGCTCACATCACTTTTTTCGACCGAGCACAGTATTGCGCTGGTACCAAAACAACTCTGGTCAGTGTGATGATGGCTGGTGCCTTGATCAATATTTCAGCCTGTACGAAAGATTGCGCCGCCACAAGTCTGAAGCAATTGCTTATGACGCTGAAATCTATTTGCGCAACAAACCCGATCCTCTCATCCACGACGTGGTCTTCAAGACACGATATCGGCGGATGACCAACAGGAAGTGGCTGTTCTGGGAAATGGAGCCGGCCATCCATTTCCCCGCAGAATATGGCCATGATGCTACTTTCAGACTGACTTTCCGAATTGAAGGCCTATTTGGATACAACACCGAAGTGAACATCAACCAGAACTTCATGCCGGCAACGGCACCCTGGGAGAACACACTAACAACGTCAAATTAGCTTGATGGTCCCCAATGATTTCACCGCTGTTCGCGCATCGAGATTCATTTTATACGATACGAAGTACTTGTTGATATTTCCGGCGTAATCGACTGCCTCCCAATCGGCCTTCTCTTTCGTGGATATCTCTGCATTACCGACTACCTGTTTGGATCAAATCCATCATTAGCGAAAAGTCCTCGCGGCTTCACACAGGTTCGCAAGTTTTGCCCTCGCCAGGTCGCGGCCCAGCAAGCCTAGGCCACAATCTGGTGCCGCGATCAGCCTTTCCATGTCGATATGCGCCAGAGCAGCCTGCAATCGGGCCTGAATCTGCTCAACGGGCTCCACCACACTTTTGGCAACAGCGACAACACCGAGAATCACCCTGGTTTTCTGGAAATGCTCCAGAAAACTCAAATCATTGTGGCAGTGTGCATCTTCAAGTGATACCACGTCGATCGAGGTGTCTTCTATAGAACTGGCAAGCTCAGCGTAACTGCGAGGATCGGCTTTGGGATAATCGGGATTATCCAGACGATCAGGATAGCCACAACACATATGCACAGTGCGCATGACACCCGCAGGACATTTATGAAAGGCCCGCTCGAGATTTTCAAATCCGTAATCAAGTGCCTCCAGGGGCTTACGGGCGAAGAGTGGCTCATCGATCTGGATATGAAGGCACCCTGCGTCAGCAAGATCACGCAACTCAACATTCAGGGCGTCCGCCAGTTCTGCTCCCCGGCGTTTGGGATCCCCATAATGCGCGTCGGCTGTGGTATCACCAATCGTCATTGGCCCAGGCATGGTGATCTTCACGGGTCGCTTGGTAAACGCCTGGGCGCGGCGCCAGTCACTGGCCAAAAAACGATCACGTGGGCGAATCCTACTTCTGATCGTAGGCAGGCGTGCAACGTACGCTCCGTTGCGCAGGGACTTTTCTGTCAGACCGGAAAAATCTATGCCCTCCAGATGTCGGCAATGGTAATGAATGTAGTTTTCACGAGGCACTTCACCATCTGTCGGAATATCAATACCGGCGGTTTCCTGATCGGCCATCACCTGGGCAACACCCCGAGACAAAATCGCTTCCGTATCCTCCCCCATGGCGGCCATGGCCTTTGCCCACAACCCTGTGGGGTCAGAAGTATCGGTGCCCTCGGCTGTTGTGAACCAGTCTGGTAATTCGACAAAATCAGGCTTGGGGTAGGCGCCAATACAAGTTGTCCGGATCATGTTGATATTCCCAGGTCAGGCTCTTAAGCAAGAGCCTCCAATCATGTCAGCAAGCTTAGGCCGCTTCAGATCTGTCTTAATCTTTCTCGGAAGCCGAATCCACCTGATTCCCGAGATTGGTTGGAGCAAAGATGTTCTGATACTGGCGGTCCTGCTGATTCGCTTCAACGGCCGCCTCA